>NZ_JBNHEP010000262.1:17983-32665 GCF_050015995.1 Dapis brunnea BLCC-M229
CTAGAATAAACATGATCTGGAAAATGTTTCATCATATAGACATGGGGAGTCAATTTAAAACCATAATTAGGATCGATCCCACCTTTTAATAAATTCATATCTTCAATTGCTTCTGCCAAGTCTGATGCTCGTTTTTTTTCAGGTATTCTTCCCAGTTCAGATTTAATATACTCTGCCAAACTTGATTCAAAATCATCAAATATTCGTTCATCTATTCCAGTACATTGCAATAAATTTTCATCCTTTTCAATTAACTGAAAACTATTGGTTACAAACTCAATAAATTTTGGTTCTGGAGTCAATATATAGTCATCAAGTCGCCTAATTACTGGCTCATCAAAATCAAGCTTTAATTCTAATTCATCTAATTTATCAACAGCTTTTCTCAGATATTTACTTAAATTGTTGATTTCTCTGTCTTTGTCATTAAACTTCAGCCGAATTTTCAATAGCTTTTAATATTTGATTTGCCAGAGAATTATTTCCTGGTTTGAGAGCAAACCAAAATTTGAGAGAACGCCATAAATTTGTCAATTGATTATTCATCAGTAAATCTTCCCTGAAATTATTTGATTTCTCACACAGTTAGTATTTGTATTAACTTCTCTGAGAACCTTTGAGAATTTTACCCTTGATTAAATTGGTAATTTCTCTATCAAAGTCATTTTCAGATTCCGGAAACTTCAGGCGAATTTTCAATAGCTTTTAGTATTTGATTTGCCAGAGAATTATTTTCTTGTTTGAGAGCAAACCAAAATTTGAGAGAACGCCATAAATTTGTGATTTTATTATTCATCAGTAAATCTTCCCTGAAATTATTTGATTTCTCACACAGTTAGTATTTGTATTAACTTCTCTGATTTGCCAGAGAATTTTTCTGTTGATTAAATTGATGATTTTTTCGTCTTTGTCATTTCCAGATTCCCGAAAATTCTGCTAAAGTTTCAATGACTTTTATTCTATGATTTACCAGAGAATTATTTCCTGGTTTGAGGGCAAATCAAAATTTGAGAGAACGCCATAAATTTGTGATTTTATTATTCATAAGTAAATCCTGCTTGACCTTCCTTAACTTCTACATCATTTAGTATTTTTACTAACTTATTGTTTGAATAGTTGATAATTTTTAGCTTCGTTATTGTACCACCATTCGTACTTTTTTTTCATATCTATAGCTGCATCACGAGTACTAGCTACTAGCGATCGCTTGTGACTAGCGTGAAAATCTTGAATGACAACTCTATCGACAAAATTTAGTTGTTTAATAAAATTTTCTTGTTCTTCTGGCAAAGTTGGCAGTAAAGGAGTAATAGTAATAGAAAGTTTAGGCGAATAACCTGTTAAATCATTAATTTTAGTTTTAATTTTTTTCATAGCATTAAGTCTAGCTCTAATACTAGGTGTTTGAGGCTCAAAATCCTTTCTTACAACCTCACTACCCGTCGGAATACTCATATTAATTCGGAGATTTTTAAACCTTTGCAAAATATCAATATCTCTCGTTATCATCGGACTACGAGTTTGAATAACTAAAATTGGTTTATATTCCAACATTACCTCTAATAATCTCCGAGTTAATAGAGTTTTAGACTCTATCGGTTGATAAGGATCTGTCACACTACTCATATAAATAGTAGGCAACTTATCATAATTTTTTTTTCGCCATCTCATCAACTCTTTCTCTAAAATTTCCGCAGCATTTTCCTTAATCAAAACCCATTTTCCCCAGTCATCCCGCATTTTTTCATTAGGACTAAAAGCAGCAGCATAACAATAGGTACAACCATATTGACAACCCCGATAAGGATTCAAAGTAAAGTCATAAGCTTTAATAAAACCAGTAGCTTTATTTAATATTGATTTGGCATTTTGTCCGTAAACATCAGCACTACCAAATTTTTCACTAACCACTAATAATTGATTAGTATCTACTGTGTACTCTTCGTCTTTAAATTGCATTTTAATATTCTAAATAAACTGACAAATTAATGAAGGCTTTTTACACCAGAAACTAAAGGATTGTTCAAGTTAAGAAAACATCCAGTTATACCGCCCATGATAAATATTTGCTACATATAGAGAATCTTTGATTATCAAGTAAACATTTCCTGCGGAATGCTGTGCAAAGAGCTATTAGCTATTAATTCATTCCCTGTAGAGCAGGAATTAGTATTGAGAGATTTAAAAATAATTAAAAGTATTGGAAAAAACTGACAACTGATAACTACTAGGCAGCAATATCTATCCTTCTTTCCTAATTTAGTTTTGTTTAGCCCATGTTATTTGTAAAATTATTTTACAAATAATCAGGGTAATTAAAATAGTTTAATCATATTTATCTTTGATTAAAAAGGAATTTTCAAGCCAATAAATGATATTTAAACTATTTATTCTGACTCCTGACTCCTGTCTCCTAACTCAATAGCGGTAACCTAAATATCTGTAGCAAAAATTTATAAAATTGGTATCAGATATAAATTATTTTGTGTCAAAGCTAGTTAGATGGTGTAAGCTGAAGAAGTTCAGTTAGTTATCTATCAAATTTTACCTGAAATATTATTAACCATTAAAATTTACTCAATCAAAGGTGATTATTAAATTTGTTTATTCGTCAAGGATAAGGGTGTAAATATTATGCTTACAAGTGTAGAGCGTCTTTTATTTATTAGAGCTGTGCCAATTTTTAGAGAATTAAGAGATGATTTTCTAGTACGTTTAGCTTCTGTGATGGACGAACTATCTTTCCCTAGTAACCATACTATTTTTACTGAAGGGAAAGAAGGAAGGTCTCTTTATATCGTAGTATCTGGTAGAGTTAAAGTTCATTTGGAAGACCGTGAGTTAGCAAGGTTACAACAAGGAGCTTGTTTTGGTGAAATGTCTTTATTTGATGCTGAACCTCGTTCTGCTTCTGTTACTACTTTAGAAAATTGTGAGTGTTTGATGTTAACTCAAATGCAACTTTATGATGCAATTGATGAGACACCAGAAATTGCAATTAATATTATTCGTCTATTGTCTCGTCGTATTCGCGAACTTAATCAAAAGCTTAATGCTAGAGAAAATAGTACTTCTTCTGATAGTAGTAGAATACCTGAACTGCGTTAGAAATATGGGAACATATCAGCAAATTGGTTTTGCTCCAGACAAAACCAATATTGCTTAATCTTAATACCAATTCACTTTAAAGATGTCAAAAATAATTTCCTAAAATTACTGTAACGTAAAAGTTTTAAGCTTATAAAATCTTAATGCATGACTTTTGACTTTCCCCCTAAGGGGAGTTGATTTTGAAATTCTGTGAAACGGTATTAGTTAGGAGATTAACTAAAAAAAATTCACTAAAGTAAACGAAAAATAAATGGATAACTGTAGGGTTGATTGGGATTATTCATCACATTGAGAATAGCAATAATTGGCATGACAAAATTAACAATTGCTAACAAAACTAATAAAGGAAAGCCAATTAGCAGCCAGATTAATATACCAAATATAATACCGTAAATATAAATGTTAATATGAAAGTTGAGAGATTCTTTAGCGTTATCCTTAACAACAGAGTCATCAGTTATAAATAAAATAACTATTGGTATACCTATAGAGAGAATAGTTACACTGAAAAAAATCGCTCCATGACATAAAGCCGAGAGAATTTTTCTTTTGTCAGTATCCATTAAATTTTCCTCCTGATTCAAACTAGATATCTCTATTTACCACTTACACGATAATAAGTATAGCTGATTAATTTAATAATTTCTGAAATTGAGTTAGTTATTTATTAAGGGAATAGCAGAAAATAAATTATCCTAATTTTTGTACTCTATTATTACTGGCTACTCCCCTCCCTTACTTTTATCAGAATGGGATAATTTTTTATTTGGAACTCCCTAAATCTATTTATCGCTCTGTTATTTGGTTTGTGTTTTCCCCCATAGGAATTTGAATGATTAATTGAGTCCGTTTATTAATACTAATATTATTTGTCATAAATTACATTGAATAAAATCCAAACTAGAAAAAAATTGTAACTATAGTAGACGAAAAATAAATGAATAACGTTCAACAATTAACAATGAACAATTAATAATTAATAATTACCCCTTCTGAATAATTAACAATGTTCATGTGACGAGGTGCCGATACAATACAAAGGGGGGGAGGCTAATAAAGCTGAATTGTTGAATGAATAATTATTGACTATCAACTCTTAATTAGGGTTTGCGCTCAAAAGTCTTTTTGTTGAGGTAGGGAGTAGGGAGTAGGGAGTAGTTAAGAATTAGGAGGAGTAGGGAGTTGTACAAGATTGTACAAGAGGTAGTCGTTCATCATAGCCACTTAAATTTTCTGCCTCATGTTACTCCAAAATGCTTAATTTTTCAGCTTTATTAACACAAAAGCTGGTACTTTTTCCAGATATAAAGTTTCTCAAACCTTCGATCTGTAAATACTTTTATCTTTAATCAGCAAGCCCTAATAATTAATAATTAATTATTAATTATTCGGTAAGGTTTGTTGGGATTACTCTTAACATTAAGAATGGCAATAATTGCCATCACAACAGTAGGAATTAGTAACCAAACTAATAAAGGAATTCCCAAAGGAAACAAGGCAAATAAAGGAATATCGCTGAAAGGAAATCTCCAGCCCAACCAGATTAATATACAAAATATAAAAGCATAAATATAAATGTTAATATGAAAGTTGATATATTCTTTAGCGTTATCCTTAACAATTGAATCATCAGTTAGAAGTATAATAACTATTGGTATGATTATAGATACAATATTAGTTGTACAAAAAAAATCGCTCCGTGACATCAAGCTGAGAGAATTTTTCTTTTGTCAGTATCCATTAAATGTTCCTTCTTATTCAAAGTAAATATTTGTATTTGTCACCTGCACGACAAGAAGTATAATTCAATAATTGATAATTGATAATTGATAATGGATAATTGATAATTACCTCTCCCTAAAACGGGTTGGATTGAATAAAAGGAAAATTTTTTCTTCTTTTGGTCGATTGGATATGGTTAGGTAACCCATCCATCCCATCCTAGGTCATGCTCCGCAAACGACCGCTCTCTTGGTCGATTGGATATGGCGAGGAGACCTCGCCATCCCATCCTGACGGAATGCTCCGCAAACGACCGCTTGTTTCTCCTTGCTCATGAGAGGCTTTATACCTTAATTATTCGGTAAATAATTGAGTAGTTCTAAAATTTAGTTATTAAGTCTAATTATAGCTCTGTTATTTGTTTTATTCTCTGGCGGATAGGAATTTCAATAATAAACTTAGTTCCTTGTCCTACTATAGAAGTACAATTTAATCTACCTTGATGTTTTTCAACAATAATTTGATAACTAATAGATAATCCTAGACCAGTACCACTACCGATACGTTTAGTAGTAAAGAATGGGTCAAATATTTTATTACGAACTGTTTCTGTCACACCCATGCCATTATCAGCAATTATAATTGCAACCTCTTGAGAGGATATAACTTTTGTACTAATTGTAATAGTAGGTAAATTATCCAAAATATCTGAATTTTGATTTATGCCAGTAGGATTCAAATTTTTATTTCGTTTTTCTGCTAAAGCGTCAATAGCATTAGAAATAATGTTCATAAATACTTGATTTATCTGACTAACATAACACTCCACTTTCGGTAAGTCGTCATAATCTTTAATTATTTGAATTGCTTTTTCCTGTGGCTTATGTTTGAGTTTATTTTGTAAAATTAGGAGAGTGCTTTCTATTCCTTCATGGATATCTACAAATTTTACTTCAGATTCATCTAAGCGAGAGAAATTTCGTAAAGATAAAACTATCTCAGCAATGCGGTTAGCTCCCACCTTGATAGAATTTAAAATTTTCGGTAAATCTTCAATCAAGAAATCTAATTCTATAGCTTCTATTTCTTCTTGAATAGCTGTAGGTGGGTCAGGATAATTTTGCTGATATAAATCAATTAAACTGAGTAAGTCTTGAGTATATTGACTAACATAAATAACATTACCAGAAATAAAGTTAATTGGATTATTAATTTCATGAGCAATACCAGCAACCATTTGTCCTAAAGAAGACATTTTTTCGGTTTGAATAAGTTGTGCTTGAGCTTGTTGAAGTTTCTTCAAAGCGTCAGATAATTCCTGAGCTTGTGCTCTAGCTTGGAAGGCAACTTCACGACTTTGATTATATAGTTCGGCTTGATCGATAGCGATCGCTAATTGATCTGTTACTCCCTTTAAAAGTTTTACTTCACTATCATCCCAGTTACGAACAGAGGTATGATGGGCACAAACTAAAACTCCTATTTTACCGGACTGAGTTTGAATTGGTATAGACACAAAAGAAATTATACCCAAAGCAACCATAAAATGTCGCATTTTTCTGTCATTAACAAGACTAATATCATCAATCCGAATAATTTCTAGTTGTAAGAATCTTAAAGCCCAATATCCTACCTGTTCTATTGTATATTTACCAAGTAAGCTAGAAAAATTTTCTCCTTTTGACTCATTTACAACTTCCCAACTATCTAGATAATTATTATTAGTTTCATCTATATTTATACTACTAGCAAAACGATGCCAAATAAAATGACAGCGATCTATTTTTAAGATAGTACGAACTTGATGGACTGTAGTATTTAAAATTGTATCAATATCAAGAGAATTACGAATTTGATTTGCCAAATGATTAAGTAGTTCTTCATGGCGAGCAATTTGTCGAAATTTAGCTTCTGATTCTTGAAGTTTTTGTTGAGCTTGTTTTCTTTCTGTAATATCTAACCCTAAAGACATTAAACCAATAACTTGATTATCATCGTCTTTAATTTTGACTTTAATTAATTCTAGATTATGCTCTTTATCGTCAATAAACGTAAAAATTTCTTCGCAGTGACATGGTAAATTATTTCCCCAGCAATTAGAATCATATTTATGAAGATTTTCTGCTTCTTTTTCTGTAAAAAGTTGATAATATTCTTCAACTTCCAAAAACCTTGATTCAGGAATGCCAAGATTTTGACATAATGTCTTGTTAACAAACTGAACTTTGCCATTAACCTCAGTCATTAAAATCCAAATGGGAGAATTATCAAGAATTGCTCTTAAAGTTTGTTGTTGCTGGTCTAATTTTTGCTGTGCTTCAATACGTTCAGTAATATCTTCATAACTGCCAAGAATACCAGTTACTTCACCATCTTGATTATGAATAGGAACTTTACTTGTTTGTAACCATCTTTGTTGACCTTGAGTAGTTAATTGAGGTTCAATTATTTGGTATATAGGGGTATTAGATTGCATGACTTGACAATCTATTCTGCAATAATGTTCAAAATATTCTTGATTTCCAGGTAAATCATAATCAGTTTTACCAACTATTTCTGCGGGAGATATAAAACCAGCTCTATTAGCAAAACTATAATTACACCCCTGATATACTAGGTCTCGATCTTTCCAAAATATTGATTGGGGAATAGTATTGATAATTAATTGCAGTTTTTGTTGAGATAGTTCTAATTCTACTTGTGCTTGTATCCGTTCACTAACATCTAAAACTAGGGATAATATCGAAATTAAATTGCCTTTTTCATCGAAAAAGGCAGAGTTATACCATTCACAATTTATTACTTTCCCCTCTTTAGTATAGTTACGATTTAGGAAAGTATTTCTGGGTATATTTCCTTGTTGGAGTTGTTCGATTAGACTACCAACTTTTTCTAAATCTTCAGGAAATATAAATTTCCAATCATTTACCTGTAGACCTATTACTTCATCTGCTTGCCAACCAAATATTTTTTCTGCTTGTTCTGACCAGCGTTGTACTCGAAATTCACTATTCCATTCAATCAGTCCTAGTGGTGTATTTTCCACATGAAAATTCAATTGTTGTAGGGCTTTTTTAAGTCTATTTTTTGCTTCTACTTCTTCACTAATATCATTAATAATTGCTGTTAATATAGTCTCTTTTTGTAGCTCTAATTTAGAAATAGAAGCTGCTGCTGGAAACTCAGTACCATCTTTCCGAAGCCCCCAAATTTGACCACGATTAGTCATTATACGAGAAACTTCAGAATCGGTACAAAATTGACGTACATAGTTTTGATGATTTGTTTTGTATCGTTTCGGCAATAGCAAATTTAATGATTTTCCTAAAACTTCACTTGCTTGATATCCAAATATTTTTTCTGCTCCTTGATTAAACATAGAAATATTTTGATTTTCATCCACTGAAATAATGGCATCTTTAGCAATTTTCAAAATTCCACTTAAACGTTTTTCGGATGCTTGTAATTCTTCCTGTGCTTGTTGACGTTCTTGAATTTCTACTTTTAATTTCTGGTTGATTAACTCTAGTTGTGCTGGGCTAGAAAGCGCTAATAATTTAGGAATTAATGGTACTAATTTCGCCGCTGTAAAAGCAGATATTCCTGCTGTTATTGCTTTAATAAAACCTGATAACCAATAAATAGGATGCCAGAGAGTCAAAATAGCCATTAAATGAGTCAATCCACAAGTAACAATAAATGCACTAAATAATACAAATATTTCTGAGTAGGGTACATCCTCTCGTTTCCGAATGAAATAAACTAAAGAGATAGGAATTGAAAAATAAGCTAATGCAATTAACAAATCAGATAACAGATGAAGCCACACTAATTCTGGCTGCCAAAGATAACAATGTCCGTGAGGAATAAAATTTCCTGTACTCCAAATTTTTGATAAAAAATTCATACACATTTCTGGTAAAAAAAATTATAAAACTATCAGATTTCAAAAAATTAAGTATTGATTTTATTAAGTTGATACTTTGACAATAGGAAAAGTATTTATTCTATTTATAATTTCAGGTATGTATTAGAGACTGTTTGTAAAGGAAATATAAAAAGGAGATAGGGAACAGGGAACAGGTAATAGGGAGGAAGAAATCAAGACAACTATTTGTAAGTTAAAAATCTACGAATATATGTACCTTTCCACCTCTGGCATCTACCAAATTTCAATCTCTTGAAGTACTACCGCTTTTAGATTTTAGTCACTACGCATCTCTCTTAATACTTATTTTACAAACAGTATCTTAATTATAGATAATTTTAATATATAGCAATCAGGAATCAGATGTGAGAATTGAGCTATTCCTTAAAAGTAGAGAATAAACCTCTGGCAAAAGTTTTAATTAAATCAATTCAAGCTCTAAAATAAACAATTTAATCTCCCTATTCCCTATTCCCTTACTTTTCCAAGAACTCTAATATCTAATATAGGAGTTATCATATTCATATATATTCATTTTTTCTTCTTCTGTGTTTCCTATTCCCTATTCCCTAAAAGTATCCAATATCTCACAAGTCAAATCATATTGCTACAGATTATATCATAATGAGAAATATATTAAATTCAGCCTAGATAAATATATAATATTATGAATTGTTGCAGATTCTAGAAGTTAGGTTGACTTATGTCCATTGAAATTGAAGCAGAATTGCAAATAGCAGTAGATAAACGACGCAACTTTGCAATTATTTCTCACCCTGATGCTGGTAAAACCACCCTTACAGAAAAACTATTATTGTACGGAGGTGCTATTCAAGAAGCTGGTGCAGTAAAAGCTAAAAGAGCACAACGTCATGCCACCTCAGACTGGATGGCAATGGAACAACAAAGAGGTATTTCTATCACTTCCACAGTTCTACAATTTGAGTATCAAAACTGCCAAATAAATCTCCTAGATACTCCTGGTCACCAAGATTTTAGTGAGGATACATATAGAACATTAGCAGCAGCAGATAACGCTGTAATGTTAGAAGATGGTGCAAAAGGTTTAGAACCTCAAACTCGCAAATTATTTGAAGTTTGTAAGATGCGAAAACTACCCATTTTTACCTTTATTAATAAAATGGATAGACCAGGGAGAGAACCTTTAGAACTATTGGATGAAATAGAACAGGAATTAGGCTTAAAAACATATCCTGTAAATTGGCCGATTGGTATGGGCGATCGCTTCAAAGGAGTATTCGATCGAAGAAAACAACAAATTCACCTATTTGAGCGAAGTATTCATGGTAGTAAAACAGCAACAAATACAGTGATAAATTTAGGCGACCCTCAGATAGAAGAACTATTAGAACAAGACCTTTATTACCAACTCAAAGAAGATTTAGAATTACTGGAGGAATTAGGTTCAGATTTAGATTTAGAAGAGATACATAAAGGAGAAATGACTCCTGTATTTTTTGGTAGTGCAATGACTAATTTTGGGGTGCAATTATTCCTAGATGCTTTCTTAGAATATGCTCTAAAACCAGGCACTCATAAAAGTACAGTTGGGGAAATTTCTCCTACTCATCCAGAATTCACTGGATTTGTGTTTAAATTGCAAGCTAATATGGACCCAAAACATCGAGATAGGGTGGCATTTATTAGGGTTTGCACGGGAAAATTTGAAAAAGATATGACAGTTAGTCATGCTAGAACAGGTAAAACAGTGCGATTATCTCGTCCGCAAAAGTTATTTGCCCAAGATAGAGCATCAATTGAAATTGCTTATCCTGGTGATGTAATTGGTTTAAACAATCCGGGAGTATTTGCCATAGGAGATACCATTTATAATGGCAAGAAATTAGAGTACGAAGGTATCCCTTGTTTCTCGCCAGAAATATTTGCTTATTTAAGAAATCCTAATCCTTCTAAATTTAAGCAATTTCGTAAAGGAGTTAATGAATTAAGAGAAGAAGGTGCGGTGCAAATTATGTACTCAGCAGATGAGGCAAAAAGAGACCCTATTTTAGCTGCTGTTGGGCAGTTACAATTAGAGGTTGTTCAGTTTAGAATGCAAAATGAATATGGAGTAGAAACTAGAGTAGAAATGTTGCCTTTTAGTGTGGCACGTTGGGTAGATGGTGGTTGGGAAATACTGGAAAAAGTGGGTAGATTATTTAATACTGTGGCGGTGAAAGATAGCTGGGGACGACCTGTTTTGCTGTTTAAAAATGAATGGAATTGTCAACAGGTAGAATCTGAACATCCAGAGTTAAAATTAAATACTACTGCACCAGTAGTTTCTGGTCAAGAACCAGAATCTTTGTAAAAGGGAGTAGGGAGTAGGGAGTAGGGAGTAGGGAGCAGGGAGAAGAAAAGGTTAAACTTTCAAACTTTACTTTGAGGTTTTATCTTTTCTTCTTCAAGTAAAGTGACTTAAATATTCTCAGAGATTGAACCTTTAAATTTACCAAACCATGATTAGTAAAATAGCATTAACTCTGGCTACATTATCCATTCTCATGCTAAATAATTCAATGATTGCCAGTGCCTTTACTGCATCTATAAAATCTGATATACTGGTTAAAAAAGAAACACCAGAAAATGCAGCTGCTAAAGCATTATATTACACAGAAGTTGCTTCGGCCTTCAATAACCATCCTGAATATCAAAAAGAATTGAATAAGGCTAAAAAGTTAGTTTTATCACTACCAAATTCTGAAGCTAAACGAAACTTAATCAATGCATTAGCTATTCATATTGTTGTTGATTACTTATTTGATTGTGCCAGTAGAGACCTAGACTTTCAAAATCAAAAAGAGTGTACTTTATACGGACTATTAAAAATCACCAATATTTCACCTTTTGCTAATCAAACAGTTAAGCAACTAAAAGAAGGAATTCAAATTAGCATTGGTTTCATAACAATACAGCCAAAATTAATATAAGACGCTATAAATTGGCGTAAATCTGTATTGCCTAAAATTTATAATTATGTATTTCAATGAATGCTGAAAAATGCTATAGCAGTCCTATTTTATTTGTGTATAAAAACCTGACCGCTTTTAGGCAACAGCCAACAGGCAGGAGTTTCAAGTTTTTTATCTACTTTTTTATTTGTCACGATCTATTTAGGATTGCTATATTATCTCAACAATTAACAATGAGACGAAAAAAAATAATTACTCTATATAAAAGTAAGCATTCAGCTATTAGCCGTCAGCTATCAGCAAACCCTATTTAAACGTGAAAATGGCTTTAAATGAATATAACCTTTAAAGTTGACTTTGATAGTAAGATTCAATTTACCTAAACTAATAAAGCTTCTATCTAAAATTAAAATAAATAGCTGACTGCTGAATACTGACTGCTGAATGCTTACATATAAAAGGGAGTAGAGAGTAAGGAGTAGAAAAGGCTAAATGTTCAAACTTTGCTTGGAACTTTTCTGCTTTCTTCTTCCAGTAAAGAGACTGAAATATTTTTAGAGATTATTCACATTCGGTTCCATATTTATACAGTAGTACCTTATATTATCTCAACAATTAACAATGAGACGAAAAAAAATAATTACTCTATTAACCATCAGTTTGCTAACCCTAGGGACTGGAGAATTTATTAGACAAAAATTAATACAAAGAGATTTATCCAGAAATATTAGTATTACCCTAGATAATGCTCTGTGGAAACAAAAGGAAGAAAACTTTATCTATCAAGATATTACTTTAGACTTAATTTGTAGAAATTCCCAATGCGAAACCGAAGTCTGGGGTTTTTCCCTACCATTTAATCGAGCCGACCATGATGGTATAGTTAACACTATTAAAAAAGATAATTCCTGGGAACTGCAAGTCAAAATCAATATTAACTCCGACCCTTGGATAGGAGGAGGAGAAGCCGAATATTTAATCGAATTGCAACCCGATAAAAAAGATAAAAAGCAGATAGTTGGTAGTTATTCAGGAACCTTTAACGAACAACTTGTTAGTGGAAAAGTTACCGGAAATATTACCCCCTATTCCCCTAGAAAAATACCAAACCATACACCCATATCTCCCAGAGAACATCCACGCCTAATTTTCCGTCAAAATCAACTGCCAGAATTACGAGAAAAAGCAAAAACTCCCACAGGTAAAGCTATTCTAGCTCAACTTGAAAACTCTCTCCAGCAAAAAATCTATTACGAAGCATTCGTTCCCAATGGTGGATATCATGCAGCAGGTCATTGTTTCCTCTCCGTATTAAACGATGACCTCCAAGCAGCAGAGATAGGATGGCAAATAGTAGAAAAATCCCTGAATAATCCTGGCCCACGATTATTAGAACACGCCCCTATTGTCGCAGGTGTGGCCCTAGCTTACGACCTTTGTTATAACGCTTGGGGTGAGGAGCGGGTACAAAAAATTACAGACTGGTTAGGACAACAGACAAAAATATTAATTGCAGGTACTCGTGGTAAAGGTTGGAACCCTTATGCTTGGAGTAACTGGAGTGGAAGAGCGCGGAGTGCTGCAGGTTTAGCAGCATTAGCTATTTTATCTGAACCGGAACAGTTTTTTTCAGAACCCACTGATGTGAGACAACTTTTGAAAATTTCAGAACGAAATATTAAACGTTATCTGGAGACTGCAGTAGGCGATCGCTCTTTTGGCACTGAGGGCGACCTCTATAGTATTGAACCTTGGATATTAGCACTTTTACCATTTTTTCAAGCTTATGAAAATGTTTTTGGCCACAACTTGGTCAAAGATTCGAGTGTAGAATGGTTTCTACCTCATTATGTGATGCGAATAGTAGGAGAGAATGGTGAAATATCAGTACCTACTTATGGTCGTCATCGCCTAGCGCCAGTAAAGTCTCTGTTTTCTCTTGGTTGGAATAGCGTACCAGAAAAATTTTTGCCGGGGGTAATGTGGTTTTTTAATCGACAATATGGTTGGGAAGGCGATCGCTCTTTTGCCATTAAGCAACCCCATGAAGCTGCTTTTATTCTGGAAGCATATCCTGAAAATCTAATAAATACTGCCGATGAAAGTCTTGTGAAAAGGTTGTTAAATCTTAATTTTTTCACAGGTTTGAGGCCAAAAAATCCAGCCAAGGTATTTGAGCGGGTGTTGGTAGATAAAGAAAAAGGCTTTTATCTGTTTCGTAACCAATGGAAGGATGAAAATGATTTTGTGGCAAGTATTTATTTGAAACAGGAACTTTTGAGAGCTTCCTGGTCATTTCCAGAGGCAGGTGGTTTCCGAATTTGGGGTTTGGGTGGACGTTGGGCAAGTGCTGGTCCAGATGATCGGCAAAGGGAGGATGAAAATGTGGTACTTGTAGGGGAGATGACTGCACGAGGAACTGCTCAACCGATGTTTTTTCAGGGGAAAGCGAATGGTTCGGGGGTGGTGAGCATGAATATGGATAATGTGTTTGAAGGTAATGATTTTCAGTCGTTGCGGTCTTTTGCTGTTGACTACAGTGGGGTGTCGGGTGTACCTGGTTTGTTTGTGGTGGTGGATAAGTTTGCTGGGGAAACGCCAGAAAAAGTTTGGGTGATGCACACTCAGGAGCAGGTGGTGGTTGAGGATAATGGTTTTATTTTGAAGGCTAATTCTGGGGCAACTATGAGGGGAACTTTTGTTACACCAGGGGAGGTAAAGCTTGATGTTGAGGAAACGAAGAGAGGTAGAAAAATATTAGCAAGTGGAGGTGAGAATTTTTTTGTGGTGATGACTGTGCAAAATGGTATTGCTCCAGAGGTTGATATTTCGGCTAGTGGTTTAGATGCTGAGGTTAAGGTAGGGGAGAGGATAATTATGTTTGGTGAGGATAGAGTGATTTTCGCGAAGTAATATCAAATCCGGTTAAACAGTTATAGAACCCCTGAAGGTATCTTCATAAATTTAGCAAGGAGTCAGGAGACAGGA
>NZ_JBNHEP010000263.1:0-3510 GCF_050015995.1 Dapis brunnea BLCC-M229
ATCTAGACTTAGACAAATCTCTCTAGTTCACTTTGACAAAAAATTGAGAGTCTTAGAGATTGTTTGTAAAGGAAATATAAAAAGGAGATAGGGAACAGGGAACAGGGAACAGGGAACAGGGAACAGGGAATAGGGAATAGGGAATAGGGAATAAGGAGGAAGAAATCAAGACAAATATTTGTCGCTTAAAAATCTAGGAATATATGTACTGAATACTTCTCTACCTACCAAATTTCAATCTCTTGAAGTATTACCGCTTTTAGATTTTAGTCACTCGCATGTTCTCTTAATACTTATTTTACAAACAGTCTCTTAATCCAAATCTCTCACCCACAAAACCAGAAAAATTGATAACTGGAAAACCCACCAGAGAATATTCCCAAAAATCCTACTCAGACCAGAAAAAATCTGACTGCCTAGACCTCATAATTGAGAAATTTTTCTTCAGAAAGACTCCCAGAAATATCTATATAGATGTAGACTCAGACAAATCTCTCTAGTTCACTTGTAATGGAGCGTCGTATGGGAAAAGCAATCAATGTGCGGTTTTCCTGCTGAGTGTGCTATAGTAGTAAAATTAAGGCTGCTGGACTAGCAGTGTCTAGGGGAGCTGTCGGATTCGCGACGTACTGTGGAGCGACCGTAAGACCGGAAAGAGGCTCAACCTTGGAGGTAGCTGCATTGTTTCGCGGAGCGACTTGAATTGCGCAGCTCCTCTGCAAGAGGCAGCAGAAAGCCCAAATAGCGCGATGGTTAGGAATCCCGCCCTGTCTCCTCGAGCAGCGTCGGGAGGATGCCAATAAGCGGTAAATAAATTGAATCAATTAACTCCCACTCGTGTCCGACCAAAGATTTGAGTGGGATTTTTAGTGTCTATTGTTTATCCCAGTGAATTTCAATATTGCCCCCAATTATTTCTTTAGCCAGTGTCATTCTGGGGTCTCTATAGTCTGTTCCACCACCTGGTGCTTTTAGGATAAATCTTGGAGTTTCATTTTTGGACTTTTTGGTTTCAGGTGGTTGTTCAAAACCTTTAAACTTTTGTATTGATTTATATGTCCATTTATCTTATATTCAGGTATGTTAAAGATATTTAAAATCACCTTACCTTTTTCAAGATAGCCATGGCCGTAACTTTCAGGGAAAATTTGAATAAAATCCCAGACAGATTGACCAGGTTCAATTAGTATTGAATAAAGTTCACTTTGGGCGACTTCGTAGTCTTGGGCACATTTGGATAAAATTTCATCAGCTTCCGAGTCGGTACGCACAGGTAAGTTTGAAGCCAGTAACTTTGGATTATCTGTGAAAAACTGTTTTTCATATACATCTATTTCACTTAAATAACCCCAGTGTTCACGCCGACCCATATAGCGAGTTCGATTATCAGCACTGACCCACCAATTCACAAACTCAAAAGCTTCATCAACTTGGACATTTTTAGTATCATAATGTCTGAAATCAATAAAATCCATACCTAAGTAGATTAGATTAGGACAAACCATTGTTGCACAGGAAATGAAATCTTGATTATCCGTTTCCAACGACGCTAAAGGATGAAGCGACATCTGAACACCTGGTAATTTAGTTAACAACTTGTCCACTTCTGTTTTAATTAGTGGGCGGTGATTTTTAAATATTTCTGGCGTGTTATAATTATCAAACTCTGTTTGCACACCAGGTTTTGTATTGAATAAATTTTTAACTTTTTCAGAAGGTACTTGAGACATATCCAATATTATCCAATCATCCTCAAAACCAATTCTTTTAGCTTCAGGACAGATTGACATTACTTCTCCAAACATTTCTGGTTCGATCTCCAGTCTTTCAATTTTCTTCATAATTTCCTCCTATTGTTTGTATAAATGGCCATATAGTGGCCTTAAGTAGATTACTTTTGCAATCTGCAATCTTATAAAAGTATTACCCAACTGTGCTAAGTTCGGATTTAGTTGAAGTTCAGTTTCAAATCTCTCTATGGTCAACATAGTGAACTTACCAAGTGTCAAGTTGTGAGACAAGGGCAAAGTTTTAATATGGTGTTTCTCTTCAGGTGTAACAGAGATTGCCAATTGTGGTAACTGACGTTGTTCCATGATTTTTTGATTTTGTAACCTTAAACATATATTATATACACCCAAAGTTGAAAAGACAGTCAACATCTTTTATCTTCAGGTCTTCCAGAAGGTTTATATACAGTGCAGTTGTGGACTTAGAAGCGTACCTCTTTGATCTTAATAGTTACGGTAAATATAAGTCTCTTGGTAGGATTCTATATTGGTATCTATAAGGTCCCAGTATGCCCGATTAGGAAATTTATGGTTGAGCTTGCTATATCCAATCACTTTAATTTATGAAATTACTAACAAATATTGTTTTGCTTTTATTGCAGACTTTAATATCTGCAATCACTTATTTTTTTTGAGGAGCATAAAATATTATTATTTGACTTTTATTGTGGATACTACAGTCGGCAATCGCGCTTAAGTAATCAAAGCAAAATAAATAATAGTTCTGCTACTTCACAGTAAAACAAAATCATCCTACCGGATATTTTCACTTATTTACATTCAGAATTTATTATGAGCTGAATAAAACTTTGAGGAGGCAATCATTGTTCCACCCTGCTCTTTTTCGTTTGTTTTTTATTCCGGTTTTTACAGTTTTTTTCTTGATTTAATAAATTTAAAGCTATTTGCTTAATTACTGTCAAATTTTCTGGAGCATTATATGCATTTAATTCTAGAGTCATCTTCCTGAAATTGAACATCTAAAACCCAATTTAATTGATTTTCAATTCCCCAATAGCCACGAGTAGCTTCAGCTAAATTTTCTGCATTATTTGAGCAACTACTAATGTAATATCTTCGTTCACAGGTTATTTTTCCTTCTTTATAAGCTTCTATATCTACCCATGTATCTGCACCAGAAATCACAGCACAAATCGTAATTGTAATAATATCAATTAATTTATGGCGTTTTTTTCTCTCCACTCTGGGGTCTTCTAAACTGCTAAAATATTCACAAATACTCTTCTTAGGCTGGAGTTTCATTGTTAAATATTGTGATTATTTAGACAATATCTGACTGCCTACACCTGAGAATTGAGAAACTTTTCTTCACAGCGACTCCGATAAATATCTATATATATAGATGTAGACTCAGACAAATTTCCCTAGTTAGCTTTGCCAAAAAAATTGAGAGTTTCAAACAAAATCTCTCACTGACAAAACCAGAAAAATTGAGTAGTCGAAAACCGAGGAGATAATATTCCCAAAAATCCTACTCAGACCAGAAAAAATCTGACTGTCTACACCTGAGAATTGAGAAACTTTTCTTCACAGCGACTCCGATAAATATCTATATATATAGATGTAGACTCAGACAAATTTCCCTAGTTAGCTTTGCCAAAAAAATTGAGAGTTTCAAACAAAATCTCTCACTGACAAAACCAGAAAAATTGAGTAGTCGAAAACCGAGGAGATAATATTCCCAAAAATCCTACTCAGA
>NZ_JBNHEP010000264.1:0-37479 GCF_050015995.1 Dapis brunnea BLCC-M229
ATCTGCTCCTTACTCTATAATTCTACACGCTTAGTGAGAATGAAACAGCCCTGCCGTGTCTGATAGCCGGGGAGGATGTCAAAATTCATTCCAGGTAAAATGGGAAAGCTAGGGCGTGTCATCAATTAAAGGGGTTGACATTAAAAGTATAATATGCTCTGAGAAAATAACTATAGAAATAACAGACAAAGGACTGCTCTAAATGACTAGACGTTATCGCTTACGAGACGATCAATGGGAACGCATTCAAAATTTATTACCAGGCCGTGAAGAAACTGTAGGCAGAACCGCAAAGGACAACCGCCTGTTTGTGGAAGCTGTTTTATACAGATATAGAGCCGGAATTCCGAACCAGAGACTTGCCAGAGAGATTTGGGGACTGACCCATTTATCCATACTCGTTTTAGTCGTTGGAGCCGATCAGAGGTCTGGGAAAAAGTATTTCACGTTCTAGCTGAGGAGGCAGATAACGAATATGCCATGATTGATGCCACGATTGTTCGTGCTCATCAACATAGTGCCGGGGCGAAAAACAGTAGTGCAGGACAGGAAGATATTGGCCGTAGCTTTCGTAGGATTGAGTACAAAAATACATGGGGTAGTAGATGCTCGCTCGTAATCCCACCAATTTTTTTTAACTCCAGCTCAAGCCTCTGACCTGGATGGAGCAGATGCTTGATTACCGATGCTAGAAGCAGAAGCAGTACTAGGAGATCAAGCTTATGATGCTCAAGAGAGGGTGATTGGGCTTTTGAGTGAGAAAGGAATAGAAGTAGTGATTCCTCCGAAAAAAAACCGAAAAGAGCTTCGTCATTACGATGAAATATTGTATCAAGCACGTCATCTGATCGAAAATTTTTTCGCCTTGCCTCAAACAATATAGAGGGTTGGCGGAGCCTAGCGGCAGCTATATCGCCACGAGATACGATAAACCCTCGGTTAACTTCCTAGGAGGAATTTATTTGGCCGCTTCAGTTATTTTGTTAGCATAGCGATCGCCATTTTCATACAGCATATAATACCCATTTTGTCAACCTTTTTAATTGATGACACGCCTTAAGTAGAGACTTTTTATTAAAGGTTTCTACATTATTTTTCACGATATCTACTGATAACAAATACCTGCTTGCTCAAATCTACTTAGTGCTTCACCCAAACGTTCGCACTCAGCAATTAAACTAATCCTCACATAACCCTCACCACCACTACCAAAAGCATTTCCAGGAGTTACCACCACCCCAGTCTTTTGCAAAACAGACAAAGCAAAATCAGTAGAACCTAAACCTGGCGGACAAGGAACCCATAAATACATAGTTGCTAGAGTTTTCCGCACATTCCAACCTAACTCCCCTAAACCTTGAATCAGAAAATCTCGACGTTGGCGATAACGTTCTTGAACCTGATGTAAATATTCATCTGGTAACTGCAAAGCAGTCTTAGCTGCTGACTGCAAAGCAGTAAACACACCATAATCCAAATTAGTTTTCAAAGTCCGTAACCCTTGAATAACATGAGAGTTACCAACCACAAAACCTATTCGCCAACCAGCCATATTATAAGTTTTCGACATGGTGTGAAATTCTACACCAATATCTTTTCCTCCAGGAATTTCTAATAAACTGGTAGGTTGATAACCATCAAAAGCCAATTCGGCATAACATAAATCGTGAACTAGCAAAATTTCATACTTTTTCGCAAAAGCAACAATATCCTCAAAAAATTCTCGTGGAGCTGTCGCACCAGTGGGGTTACTAGGATAATTAAAATAGAAAACCTTTGCTTGCTCTGCAACACGATCGGGAATATCTCCGATATCGATAATCCAATCATTTTCCGGTTTTAGCAAAATACTATGAACCTTACCACCAGCAATTAAAGGACCCCGAAAATGTGCGGGATAAGCAGGATTAGGTGCTAAAACTAAATCTCCTGGATTTATATATGCCAAAGCTAAATGAGTTAAACCCTCTTTAGAACCCAAAAGTGGCAAAGCTTCTCCATCAGGGTCAAGCTCTACACGATAACGACGAAAATACCAATCAGTAATTGCTTTGCGGAAACTAGCACTACCCTCAAAAGGTGGATAACCATGATTAGTAGAATCTTGTAAAGCAGCAATGGCAGCCTCTACAACGGGTTGAGGAGTCGCCCCATCTGGGTTTCCCATTCCCAAATCAACTAAATCTAGTCCTTGTTCGCGGGCACGAGCTTTCAGTTCATCTAAGCGGGCAAAAACGTAAGGTGGTAGTGCTTTTACCCTGTCTGCTGGGTTAATCGAATACATATATTATTTTACAAATATATTTTACAAAAAAATTGAGTTTAATGCCTTCTTCTCTGAATATAGAGCCAAAAAGGTTTAACTTACTTAAGCTGATTCATTGCTTCTGTTAGAGAGTGTTTGTAAACTAAAGATTAAGAAGACCAGAGTGCTTAATTTTCGGTGGGTTACGGCGAAAAGTTAAATTTTGGTTACGATTCATAATTATTGCCGCCTAACCCACCCTACTAGCTTGTCTAGCTGAAAAATGTGGGTAAATTTGAGTCAATGAAGACCTCTCCCCCAACCCCTGTTCTGCAAGGAGAGGGGTGAGTGTTCTCCCCCTTCCTTTCCAAGGGGGGGATAGGAAGGGGGTTGGGAGGTTAGGTTTTACCCACAATTTTAGTCTAGACGAGCTACTACGCCTAGATTTAATATTCCTTTTACAAACAGTCTCTTAAACTGTTTCACAGACAACTTAAAAACTCCTTGGGCTGAGTGAGATAGTTGTTCTGAAGGCAAGTTCTGGGAAATAGGAAACTGATTAAGTTATTCTAAGAATATCTCAACCTATAAGGATAAGAGAAATCTATTCAATAATTGACAATTAATAATTACCTTTTTTTCCAAAGAACGAAGATTGACTAAAATCCAATTTGGCGTTGCTTTTTTCGACTTGAAAGTAGAGCCTTGAAATCTTAGATTATTAATTATTAATTAATTTATCAAAGTAATTAGGAATTTAAAAAAGCCTCATCTCTACCTTCAACGGTAAGCTACACCAAAAGAACAAGTAAAAATTGTGATAATTTTCTACATTTTATTATTTACTAATAAATTAAGGTACAAAGCCTCTCCATTAATTGAGAAAAAATAAAAAAATTCCTTTTGGTCAATCCTTCTATTACATAAGAGGTAATTATCCATTAATAAAAGTATAGGTAATTATTAATTATTAATTGTTAATTATTAATTATTGAACTAATCCTTCTACTACAAAATAGGTAATTATTAATTATTCATTGTTATTAGTACCCAAATTTTGTTTCTCTAGCTCCAGTGGGACTGTGGTAGAAACCATTGCTGCTACTAATTGTTCAGGAACTACTTTAAATGGCAATCGATGAATGTCAGAATTGGCACTACAAGCAACTTCAGCAGCACGCCATAATTCAGACAAGGTGATTTCTTTCAACCCTAAGTCATTCAAGGTTTTTGGTAAACCAATCTCATCGTAGAATTTTAACAGTTGTTGTCTGGCAGTCACAGCTAGTTGATTGCCTTGTACCATTTCTTCTAACCTTAGCTGAACTAATATACCATAAGCAACTTTTTCCCCATGTAATGTGCCATGACTAGCAGACAAATGAGTTAAACCATTATGAATGGCATGGGCAGCCACAGTCCGACATTGTGCCCCGCCAATACCCCCAATTAAACCAGCTAATAATACTGTTGCATCCACAACTTCTTCCCAGCTTTCTCCTTCTGGTTGTTCCAGGGCAGCAGTTGATTTTTGAAAGAGGATATCCCTTAATACTCTAGCTTGTTGGACGGCAGCAATAATCATTGTTTGCTCTGAATGGCCACTACTGACGGAAGCTTCATACCATTTGGCGATCGCATCTCCAATACCAGCTATTAAAGTCCGGGGAGGCCCAGTTTTAATAATCCCATAATCTAGAATTAGCAATTCTGGACATCTAGCTAAACTTACATCATATAAGAAAGCGCCTTGGTCTGAGTAGATATTTGATAATGCTGTCCAAGCTGCACAAGTAGCTGCTGAAGTGGGAATGGTGATTATGGGTAAATTACATTGTTGAGCTAGGAGTTTAGCTGTATCGAGAGCTTTACCACCACCAATACCAATTATTAGGTCTGCTTTTTGGGTGGCGACGGTTTGACGGAGATTGGCCAAGCTAGTTTCACTACAGTCTAAGCCATAGTTAGCCTGGGTAAATTTTAAATTATGGCTTTGTAATAAGGGTTGGAGGTAAGGTTGGATAATGCTTAGGGAGTGATCACCTCCAACTATCAGGGGATTATTGCCAAGACGGGCGATCATTTCTCCTGATTTGGCCAGAGCATTTTTCCCTCGAATAACTTGAACTGGGGCGATATTTAGGGATAATAAAGTTGTGGCTGTTTGGGAAATATTGCTAGATTTAATCATGGCAACTAAGGTTAACTTTGAATCAATTTTATTGAGTATAGGAAACTATTGTTATATTTGTCAGGTTTTCACGAAAAATTTTAATAATTTTTTTCTAGATTAAAGTTTATACTCAGAATCATCAAGCTTTGAGATGCCCAATATGTGAAATATAATTATTTTGTAGGATGGAAATATATTTTTTTAACTCTTTAAATTTAAATAATCAGGATATTTTATTCTTGTTCTTGCTGAGATATTTCTGAATTTGCTCATTGGAAAAGTTATCTATGTCACATGATTTTTTCAAGATAATTGAAATTTTATAAATATTTGTTAGTTTTAGCAGATATTTGTTCTCATTAAATGCCTTTTGATGTTAAAAAGTTAAGTGAGGATATGTTTAGCTAATTTTATGAACAGATATCAAAGGAATAAAAAAGAAAAAAACTCGCTAAAAGGAGTTTTTATATTATATAAAATGTAATTAATAATTATTAATTATTAACTAATCAAATTGAGGAACAAAGACAATGAAAGGTTCATTTGCTAAATACGCTCAAGAAAGTAGTACAGAGGTAACATTTTATTATATAGATGGTCACACAGAAACCTTCAGTTTGTCAATTAATGCACAAGAATTTCAAGCACAATTACAACAATTACTTAAACAGCCTTGGATTACTTTTCATTTAATAGATCAAACAATTTGTATTTGCACTGAGAAAGTTATGAAAATAGAAATTATACCACCCATAAATCAAATGCAAGGAGAAGGAGTATTTGCTAATTCTCAGAGAATAACTGCTTTACAGCGTAACGCTGGTAGATAATAAATAATTTAATCGCTGAATACTTATAAAACAGATAAGTATTTATGCCCAAAAATTAAGGGTAAGAAATAAAACTTTCTGTTGAATTTATTGCACAGCATGGCATCTGACAGAAGTTTTCGAGTTGATAAAGTAAAAAATTCTGGGACAGTAGGATTAGGCACTGGAAAAAGAGATTAATATTAAAACTGTACCTCACTATTCGTGCAAAGTGGGGTAAAACTTAATACCTATAATTAGTAAATGTTTACTGGTAACTCAATACAAGTCAGTAATTTTATATATAATTACTTTCCCCAGTCGAATCAGATAGTAAAATTAGATAAAGGGTGTATTTGGAGTAACTTAAGTTCTGCAAAAATCATAGATAATGCAAGATGTTTAAAGATGATAAAAAAATGCTGGAGTCACAAAAGCCCATAACTCCTGATGTTCAAAAAAGTAAATTAGATCAACGTGCTCCTAACAGAATTGTCAGTCTTAGCCGTGGTATTAGGATTGTCTGGTTGCGTACAATTTTATTTGTATTTCTAGATGCAATTTTAGTATCTCTTGCTTGGAAAAGTGCTCAGTGGATTAGCAATAATAAAGATACTTTGAAAGCAATTCCATCTTTTGACTTAGTTGGAGATACTGCTTCTAGACCAGGATTTTTACTACCAATTTTACTAATTACACTAAATAGTATTGCTGCTGCTGGATTATATGGTGATCGCGAAAATCGTCGTCAATATTTTAGGTTAATCAAAAGTCTTACCTTTGCCCAAGTAATCGTACTATTCCTAGCTTTTATCTATGAACCAGGAGTAATTTTTTCTCGCTCTACCTTTCTACTAGCATGGTTCTTTAATCTGATATTTGTATTGGCAGGTCGTTTAATTGCAGAAGCAACTATTACAAGTATTCGCAAACAAAGTAATCTCAGTCATAAAATTTTTTTAGTGGGTACTCCTCAGGATACTTTACTGGCAAAAATTGCTCTGAAATTAGTCAATAATAAAGAATATAAAATCTTAGGGCAAGTAGATTTATCGACTACAGAAAATAGCTGTCGCTGGCAAGAGATTTTAGAAGATATATCTAAGCAAGGAGTAGGAGAAATTTTTGTCTGTTCTTGGAGGTCAATACCAGACCACATGGAATTTTGTTGGAGTGTAAAAACAGCAGGTATTCATCTACGGATTTTACCAGTTGGTTTAAGTATTCCCACTCAAATACCAAAAATAGAGATGATTGGTGGGATACCCACAATTAATTTAAGTCCGCCAGCAATTGTAGGTGTTGATTATTGGATAAAGCGTAGTTTTGATTTAGTCGCTTCAGGTTCGTTTATTTTATTAGCTGCTCCTCTACTATTATTCATTGCAGCTCTAATTTATCTAGATTCTCCAGGACCAATATTTTATAAACAAACTCGAATGGGTTTGAGAGGGAGACATTTTAAAGTTTGGAAATTCCGCACGATGGTAGTTAATGCCGATAAATTACTCAAAGACTTGGAGGCGAAAAATGAAACTAAAGATGGTGTGCTATTCAAGATGAAAGAAGACCCACGCATTACTAAAGTTGGCAAGTTTCTTCGGCGTTATAGTATTGACGAACTGCCTCAATTGATTAATGTGGTGAAAGGCAATATGAGTTTAGTCGGACCACGACCTCTACCCCTACGAGATGTTGAATGTTTTAAGCCACATCATTTTGCACGACAAAATGTTCTGCCAGGAATTACAGGTTTGTGGCAAGTATCGGGTCGCTCAAATATTCTTGATTTTGAGAATGCTTTCCGCCTAGATATGACTTATATAAATAATTGGTCTTTGGCAATGGATTTCCAAATTTTACTAAAGACAGTCAAGGTTGTTTTGGCTAAGGATGGGGCGTATTAAGAGACTTCTTGAATTAGCTGTTCAATATTTTTCTTATTAATTTTCCACATTTCCTCTTCTTCCCAAATCCACATACTGTTTACACGCTCGACTGTTCCATCAAAATTAAATACTGTTGCTGTTGCTAAGGTCTCAATCCATACTGTAGCTCCACAAGAGTGAGGGTTTTCTGGTCGATAAACTATTTTACAAGGACCGTGAATTTCTATTTCGTGACCTTTAGCTAAATTCTTGGAACCTCGCTTGATAGACATCACCTCGAGAGCAGTATCTTTCTTGTTTTTGTTGGTAGCAATATTATTACGATCAAAATGAATTGTATTTTTGCCACAATGCCTAGAGGAATGCCAATTGGGTTTGGGACCATGTTTCCTGTAGGAAACTCTTGGCATTCCTCTATATAAAGGAATTACCCAAGTCCGACCATTGATTTTTCTTGCTCCTTGAATCCGACCTTCTTTGATTAAAACTCGGACTCTTTGAGCAGAAATATTTAATAGAGAAGCAACTTCTGTTGTGCCAACAAACATCAACATATTTTTTTTCCTGAATATATATGAGGCAATATGGAATGGTGCTTAAGAAAATGAAAATACTATTTCTCTATACGCAATAGTAAAAATTAAAATTCTATCCTTACTGGAATCTCTACAAATTCAAGGATTTTACTTACATTGAGATTGGTAGAAAATTTCTGAGCATCTGATTTGGGAAGTAGATATTCTCAGATGTTCAGATGTAACTTTACAGTTTTCAGTAGATAGAGCTGAAGAAAATGAAAATACTATTTCTTTATACGCAATAGTAAAAATTAAAATTTCTCCAGATAGGAATATGTACAAATCAAAGGATTTTACTCACACTGAGATTGGCAGAAAATTTCTCAATGGTTTAGAAAGTTAGATATTCTAAATGTAATTTATCATTCATTTTTGGTAGTAGTGCTGAAGAACATGAAAATACTATTTCTCCTTCTCCATACGCAATAGTGAAATTAAAATCCTCATCCAGACAAAAATAATTGAAAAACTCCCCAACCTAAGAAAAATTTTTTTTCAAAGGAGTCTTTAGAGAAAGTAGCTTCATTAACTGAAGCGACAAAAGAATTAGATACAGAGGATTCAACAACACATAACGTTGCCAAAGACGATTTGGCTCTTGTAGCAAACGAAAAAGCCACTCCAAACCAAACTTTTGCATCCAAGGTGGAGCCTGGGGAACATTACCAGCATGAAAATCAAAAGCAGCACCCACACAAACTAAAGCAGAATTTAACTTTTGACATTTTTCAAAAGCCCAAGCCTCTTGCCGAGGGCAACCCAAACCAATAAATACAATACCCGCCCCAGAATCTTTAATTTGTTGAATATATTCAGCATCTTCCTCTGGAGTCAGAGGGCGAAACGCTGGAGAAATAGTTCCAGCGATAGTTAAGTTAGGAAATTTGTCTTGGAGATTTTGCTGCAAACTTTCCAAAACTTGGGGAGTCGAGCCATAGAGAAAAATACCAATATTTTCATTAGCTGCCGCAGTACAAAGATGTAACATTAATGTCGGACCATAAACCCGATCACTCAGATGAGACCTATCGGGTTTGCGTAATAAATTCATCGCCCAACGCACAGGTTGACCGTCAGGAACAACCAGAGTGAATTGATTGAGGCGATTGCCATGACCTTTTGGATCTAGATAACCAGTCATAATTCCATGCACTGGCGTCGGAGCAACGGTACAAGATTGTCGGAGTTTAGCAGAGTTAATAATAAATTCTGTACAGTCGTAGTAATTAGTGTGACTAACTCCTATACCTAAAACACTGGTTTTACTTGGAGGAGTTAAAGAAGGTAACTCGTTTGTCATATTTTTATCTATGAACCAATTAAGTTAAATTTTAGAGGCGATCGCTAACTTATAAATATCCATCAATTTATGATAATTCTGCTCGGCAGTATACTTAGCTTCAAACTCAGATCGAGCTTCAAAGCGCATTTTTCTTAATTTTTCTGGATGAGTAAGAGCATATTCTACTTGAGCAGCCAAATCATTGGGGTCTCCTGGGCGAAAATGAAAACCTGTACGACCAGATTCAATCAGGGAAGACATATTACCCAAATTACTAGCAATTACCGGAGTACCCTTAGCAAAAGCTTCAATGGCAACCCTACCAAAAGTTTCGTACCATTGGGACGGAAAAATCAGAAATTTAGCTTCTCCAATTAAATTATAAACTTCCTGTATCGGTAAGCGACCAAGCCATTCTACATTAGGTAGTTTGACAACTGCTTCCTGAACTTGATGAGATAAAGGTCCATCTCCAATAATTTTCAGTGGTATCTTTCCTGCCAAAAGTTGCCAAGTTGCTAATAGAGTATCTAAACCTTTTTCTGGAGATAATCTGCCAATAAATAGAGCATAATTACCATTTCCTTCTCCCATACCTGGGTCTGGATAAACAAAGTTAGGTTTAACCACTATTTTCTCAGCAGGTAAACCAGCTTGAATAAATTTTTGCCTAGTAAAATCTGTTAAAGCAATGTAGAGATTTACCATTTTTTTCCAAGTTGAGATAGCACGGTGTAAGGTCTGCATAGCTACTACTACTAGACTAGCTGCTTTACTATCTCTATAACAACCATGAACAACTCCAGGCCAAGAAATTATTTTTCCTAGGCAATCTTCGCAAACTTTTTGGTCGCGAAAAAAGTAACTATTGGCGCACAGAAGTCGGTAGTTATGCAAAGTTTGTACTACCGGAACACCTTGTTTGTTAGCTGCATAATAAACAGATGGAGAAATTAGAGGAAAAAAGTTTTGTACATGAACAATATTGTAAGAATTTTCAGTTAGTTTTTGTTGAACTATTTGATAACTTTCGGTTGACCAAACTGTTCGGATAGCAGCTTTAATTTGACCTATTTCTGCCACGCGATTGTTGTTTTCTTCATAAATATCTACTTGATTGCCTTTTTCTTGTAAAAGTCTTTCCTCCAATTCACGAGATTCATCTTCTCCTCCACGAATTAGATAGCGGTTGTGAATACTGAGAATTCTCATAATTTTTTTGAAAAAATTAACTTAAACTTTTTTATGTGCATCAATTTAATTTTACCTATTGCTGAGATTTGATTGTTTTTTCTTCATAAATATCTACATTGATGACTTTATCTATGTAAAAGTTTTTGCTACTAGGAATTTTATAGGGGGGTTATAGATACTTAAAGATACGCATTTTTATTGTTTCCTGATTTTCCATTCCCCGTGATGAAAATTTGTTGATTTTATATTATTATACCAATTTAAAAAAAGAATGTTACAAATAATCAGGATAATTAAAATAATTTAATCAGACTTCCCTTCAATTAAAAAGAGATATTCAAGCCAATAAATAATATTTAAACTATTATACCACTTTGAAAAAAGAATGCTACAAAAATATCCCTCTCAATCAGAGATACTTAAAAATATCAGCTCCAATTCATTTCCCCCTTTTTTTTCAATTTTACTCCTTCTCTCTTAGAGATTGTTTGTAAAGGAAATATAAAAAGGAGATAGGGAACAGGGAACAGGGAACAGGGAACAGGGAACAGGGAATAGGGAATAGGGAATAGGGAATAAGGAGGAAGAAATCAAGACAAATATTTGTCGCTTAAAAATCTAGGAATATATGTACTGAATACTTCTCTACCTACCAAATTTCAATCTCTTGAAGTATTACCGCTTTTAGATTTTAGTCACTCGCATGTTCTCTTAATACTTATTTTACAAACAGTCTCTTAGATAACTAAAGCCTTCTTCCTTCTTTCTTACTTCTACCATTTGTAACAAACATTTATCACACTTGGTATTACTTCTGACTCCTGTACGTCGCCAATCCTACGGCTCTCCTACCTGTCTCCTGACTCCTAAGCGATAACCTAAATATTTGTAGCAAAAATTTATCAAACTGGTATTAGACCTCTCCATAAAAGAGGTAGTAGGGAGTAGGTGAAATAATTGATTATTTCTGTAGGATAATTGATTTTATTTTTTATTATTGGAGATATCTATTTATTCACAGTTACCAGATATAAATTTATGATAAAAATCAAGATATTTTTCCACTACAGTTGCTTTCCCAAACCTGAAATTATTTATTTTAGACTTAATTATATCCTGACTATAGGCATTAATTAAAGGTAAAGAACCAATTTCTAATTTTAAACCTGATAATTTATAGCTATCTCCTGCCAAATTACTAACTTGTTTAACACCCCATTCTTGAGGAATTTCAAAATCAAACTTTCCCTCTAGATGCCAAATAATCCCACCTCGATCGTTATTATCACGAGTAAATAGATAATAGATAATTGGTAAAGATGATTGAACCAAGCGTGGAAATCTTATCAATTATCCATTAAAATTCAACTATCTAATAATAAAGGTAAAGAACCAATTTCTAATTTTAAACCTGATAATTTATAGCTATCTCCTGCTAAATTACTCACTTTTTTAACACCCCATTCTTCAGGAATTTGAAAATCAAACTTCCCCTCTGGACGCCAAACAATCCAACCTTGATAATTATTATCACGAGTAAGTTGACAAACCCAGGTTTTCTGCCAATTAGAATTACAACTTTCCATCCGAGCACCAATTAACCATTTTTGAATTTCCCCATAAGCAATACCAGCAGGAGTTAGAGTCTTGGCATCTTCCGCAGTCATATTTAACTCCAATCCTACAGGACTATCCCAATCATACCAATAAAAAAGTTCGACTCCTACCAACCAATTCAAAATATAAGCTCTAGCAACATAAGCCGCTCCTTTCTCTTCATCTTTAAAAGGTTCATCCCCTAACCAACCAGCCTCCGTGTTCCAAAGAGGCATTTTTTCAACTCCATATTTAGCCATTACTTTTCGCACTCGCAGAATTTCCGACAGCATTTTTTCTGGAGGTTCGTGTGGTACATAAAAATGGTAGCCAATTACATCAACATAATTTTTACCACCATCTCTTAAAAATTCTTCTAACCAAACTAAACCCTGTTCAACTGTCGTCATAGATGGAGAAACTACTTTAATATTAGGGTCTACTTGCTTGAGAATTTGAGAAGCTTCCTTGGATAAATTCAACATTGTCTGGGGAGTGCCAGAAAAGAAACCTTTTAAATTAGGTTCGTTCCAAATCTCGTAATAGATAATTTTACCTTTGTAGCGTTTGGCAACTGTACGAACATAGTTACGCCAGTCTTCTATATTTTTGGGTTCCGCAGGCCAACCTGGTTTATAGGGAGAGCGATCGCTTGGTCTAGCAGAGGCCCAAGGTGGAGACTGACCTAATGTTAGTAGGAGTTCCACATTATGTTTTTCTGCTATATCTATATATTTATCTAAAAGTTCAAAGTTCCATTTTCCTGGTTCCGGTTCTAGGTTAGGCCATTCCACATAAGCACCCCATAGACGTAGTTGTGAAAAAGGAACTTCCGGCCAGGGTGTAATTTGTTTGATATGAGGAGGTTGTATGGCTATATGATGAACGTGCATCCCAAAAAAACTGGGTGGAATAACAGTAGGAGGTGGTTGGAGGTTTTGGTTATTGAAGGCAAAAATACTCCCAACACTAGCAAGTAGAAATAAGGAAATAAGAATTATCCACTTGAAAATTTTCCTCAATTGACTTACTCCTTCATCCTGACAACTTTACAGCAGATTCCAAGTATATGAAGTCAAATATAAACCTTTGTGGCATCTTGCCTGTGATAGCTATACCTAATTGAGATAAAACCTACTGTAGATGTTGAGTTTTAGCAAATCATCTATAAGGTTATGGTTTTGAGATACTAGATCAATTATCTTTGGTTGGTTGAAGATCAAAATACTTCCTAGACTGGTAAATGGTGACTTTGGGCAGAATAATTGCCAAAAAATCAAGGGGTAATTCTTACTGCTACCTCCTTTATAATTCCCATTTCTCCTAACTCCTGACTTCTAACTTGACTCATAAGACTTTTTCAGCAGATCCTAAGTAATCTTTGATAAATTAATTTTTCATAGCAATTATCGATTTTTCTAAACCAGCAAATTTTTCTATTTCTACAGTTGCATTGGCAAATAACTCAGACATTTCTTGAGAACTTAATAGCCTTAATTCTGCTACCATTTTCTCACAATATTCTTGGTTAGGACGAGTAATAATACCCCAAAGTGTAAAATTCCTAACTAGGTTTTTTTGTATATTTTTGGGCATATAATGTATGAATGGCGTCAGGAAATGAGGCTCGACTGGAAATATTTTACTAGGGGTTTGTACAAAATATTTGGGAGCTATTCTTTTAATTTCATTAGCAAATTCTAGCTGGGATTCCCAATCATATAAATGTTCAATTACAGAGTTACTAAAAGCCAGGTCAAAAGCCATATTTTCAAAAGGTAATTTTTTTCCATTCCCTACAACCCAAGTTATATTTTCTGGTAAATCTACTTGAGTAGAATAAAGATTCACAATAGTCACTTGTGGAGAAGGAAAACCAAGATTTTTAGCTAGCTCCCAAAAAAACAAATCCCCCCCAACATCTAATAAATTGGTTGATTCATTGATAGAAAATAACTTGTAAAGAAATTCCAATCTTTGGCGACGAAAGTAGATTAAAAAAGGACGGTATATTTTTTGAATATCCATTTTATTTTTATTTACTTAGATTGTTTGTGAATAATTAATGAAAATAATTTTAACAAGATTTAGTCTCAGTAATATAGCTAATAGCTTCTAAAATATTATCAGCTACAAACTCAGGAGTCAGGTATTGGATGCGATCGCGAACCGTACCCCGCATTTTTGCCAAGTCATCTTCGGTTGTTCCTAGAGCTTTTTCTAGGGCAGAATAAATTTCTTCTTGATCGTCTGGACGAAATACCCAACCTGTCACACCATCTTCAATTAATTCTTCTACAGACTGACTGTAAAGACTCCCCAAAACTGGCAACCCCGCTGCCATTGCCTCATTTGTCACTACACCCCACTCATCAGCTAAGGTCGGAAAGATAAAAATGCCAGCTTCGGCATAAACTTCTGGAAGTTTTTGATATTCGATATTGCCCAGAAACTTGATTTTTATATTTTCTGGCAGTGGTTGTGCTGCCAAAGTTTCCTGTAAAGTTCCACTACCTGCTATCCAAAGTTCAAGATGTTTTTCGGGATGATTTTTACCCCACTTGCCTAAAGCAGTTATAAATGGTAACAACCCCTTACGTTCTACCAGTTGCCCTACTGATAATAAACGATGAACCTGGTGAGATTCTTTAGATAAAGGGACAGCGAGAAAGGGAGAGATATTAGTTGTATAAGGAGCAAAAAATATTTTTTCCTCAGAAATGCCAAAATTCCGAATATAGCGTTTCCCACTATTGCCATTGACAAGCACTGCATCTGCTTGGGGTAAAAGTACGCGCCTTAACTGATGTCTTAACCAACCTCGACCTTTTTCACTATATTCGGAAATTGTTGCCCAGAGGATCAGTCTAGTTTGAGGATGGAATTTTCTGTAAAGTGCTGCTTGGAGACTCCGCATTCCTAGTTCTCCAGAAATTACGACATCTGGTTGATATCGATCGAGTAACCAAAGGGTGTCGTAGGGAATATGAATATATAGTGGTTCAGAAAACCCTTGAGGATGTCGCCAGGTACGTTGGAGGGTAAGATTTTTTTGAATCGTAACATTTAATTCTTCCCAGTTTGTTTGCCAACTGCGGTTAGCTTCCATTGGGGTAGAGATAAATACTTGAAATTCTGAGACTCGTTGAGCGATCGCCTCATACAGAGGCAACCGATAGGGAGGAATAAAGTTTGTTAATAGGGCAACGCGCCTAAACATATATATCTTAATGAAGGAAGGAAGAAGAAAGAAGGAAGAGGGAAGAAGGTTTAACTTTACTCTTTTCCATCAATTTTGTCAGCCAGAGATTTGGGAAGGATGGAAATCTTTTTTCAATAGTTTTAGAAGTTGATTGCTGAGTGCTGACCGATTTTAATCATTAATTCGACTTCCCATTTTACCACCAAATACACCTGCAAATAACAACCTTAGATAAGGTAATCCCCAATACAAAGGCCATAATAAACCTGCATGACGTTGGGTAAATACTTTCCATTCTTGAACTGGTAAACCCTTTGGCTGTTTAATTTTCTGTAAACGTTGGGAAAGGGTAAGATTTTGATTTTCCCAAATATCTGTTTCTGGAGGATTAATAGTACAAGTCCCCACATAACCAGGAGTTAGCCAAACTGAACCGCCTACTTTTCTCACTCGTAAACCATAGTCAATATCTCCCGTACTATGAACAAAATTAGAATCTAAATTTCCTACAATTTTGGCAGTAGCTCTAGGAATAAGTACAGAATTACCATTCATGGTGTGACAAATTTGAGTTTCTTCTGTTGGCTGAACTAACTTAAATTTGAGAGGATGCCACCAGGCACTCCGCACCATACCACCATAAGTTAAATTACCAGTGTCTGGGTCACAGGTCGAACCAACTATTACAGGGTTTGCTGTTCCTGTTTTGATAACTTGGTCTAAAGTAGAGAGTAATTTTTCTATGGCTTCCGGGTAAAGGGTAGTATCGTCGTTGAGCCACATATAATAGTCTCGGTCATCTTGCAGGCCGCTAGCAAAAGCAAGTCTTGTACCACCATTCCAAAATAGACCGCCATTCCCAGGAATAATTTTGACTTGAGGGTATGTCTGACTAATTGCCTCAGAGGTACCGTCGGTACTAGCATCATCGACTAGATAAACTTGAAGTTGGATATTTTCTGGAATTTTTTGGTTAAATAATCCTGCTAAACTTGCTAAAGTTTTTTCTTTGCGGTTAAAGCAGGTCATTAATACGGCGATAGTTTTTGGTTCCATTGGTTTGTCAGTAATGGTAATTTTTTTAGGGAGTATTCCAAGACAGATAGCGATAGAACTCCGTTCCGCTTTTCGGCTGTCGCCGACATGAAAAGGGGAGCTTAGCGACAGCTATATTGCAAACACCGATTTATACTTTACCAATAACAGGCATTTTCACAGTTTTCCATTTCTTTTTCTCCTGGCCGATCTTCTGTTAATGGATAAGTCCAATAATCATTAAGGTTTTCCAGAAACCACGGTTTTTCTTCCCATCTCGATCCCCTAATTCCAAATAATATTTGAGTTGCTCCACCTAAATGAATTACTGATTTTCCCATTTTTTTGATTTTTGCTCCTAATAGTAAGCTATATCCACCACATCCAAGTAAAGCTATATCAAAATTTTGCTGTTCTATTTCAGCCATTACTGTTGCTAGAATATTTTCCCATGAAGCATATTTTTCTCTGATATGAGAATCAAACCCATAAGGAAATTTTACTGCTGTAAATTTTGTTGATTCTGGTATTAGAGGTTGACCGTTTTTTTTCTCATATTTCATCCAAACATTAGATAGTTTTGGTATTTGTTTTGTGAGTGTTTCGGCAAAGGAAGTTACTACTAAAACCGTCTTATTTTCTAAAGCTTGAGTCCAGGGTTTATCAGAAATTAAATAGGGTTCTAATCCCAGAAAATAGCCAATTTTAGCTTGAGGAGCAAATGTAGAAACTAATTTCATTTCTCCTTGATTATGCCAAATTCCTAAATTGTCTATATCACCTAAAGCAGTTATAAAAGTAGTAGCATACTTGTGATAACTCTCTGATGTCCGAGGAAATACTCCAGCTCCTATTTCTAAGGCTTGAGTAGTATTCCATGAAAATTTAATTCCCAGGCGAGTCGAAAGTCTCCAATTCAAATGCCACAAACATACTAATAATTCATTTGAACCGATTTTTCCTGCGAGAAAAGTAGCAGAATTTTGAAGAGAATTATAAATTAGAGCGTTAAGTTCTTCTGTAGATACCATTCTTAGCTTCTTAGCAGCAGCAACTTCTGCATTTTTGACAATATTTGATTTGATTTTACGGAAATTTGCAGCTAAAAGTTCTTTCATTAAAATTCACCTCTGTGTCAATATTTCCGATTATTTTTTCACCAGTTTTTTTACACCTTGATATAAACGCATTAGTTTAGGTTGCTTCCACAAAAAATCATACAAATCTGTTCTGACTTTAGCAAGCAAAGAATATTTTTTATACATATCAGGAACTAATTTATATTGCATTTCTTTGTAGTTGCCATATTCTACATTGTGAGGTGTAACTGCATAGCGACTACCAAACTGATATTGACTTGGTAAATAGTGAGCTGTCAGAGATTTTCGAGAATACTTGGAGTCTTGAGTAGGCAAAGAACCATGAATTGTACGGGAGTTCCAAAATAGTACATCTCCTTTTTCTAAAGCAGGAGCTTTAATTTCATGGGAATGAGTATCTACATATTTATTTATTTTGTTTACATATACATGAGTAGATGCTTGTTCATCTGCTGTTAAATCAAAATCAATTAAATTAGTTTTTGGTAAAACATAAAAGCGACCTGCTGCTTCTTGAATATCTTCTAAAGCAAACCAACCTGCTAATAAATAACCATTGGGTAAAGAGTCTAAATAATACCAATCTTGATGAGCGGGGGTTGCTGTATTCTGGTCAAAAAACATTGACTGCATTAGATTATGACTAGAGCTTCCTGTTAATTTTGTTAAAGCTTCTTGTATTGCTTGACAACAAAAAATTTCGAGAGCAGCTTCACTAAAATTAGAATAATCAGGATAATCATGGATATCTCGAAAAGATGTTTCTGAGTATCCATATTTGCTAATTTTATTTTTTTCCCAGCGGTTAGCTGATTGACGAAAGAAAGGTTTTTTTGATGGTAAAATATCGGCTTGATATTTAACTAAAATATTATCTATTAATTCTTCAGAAATCAATTTTTTAAACACATAATATCCATTGGCATCGTAGTATTCTTTGGGATTTTGGATAACTTGACCTTGTAAATTTTTCATGGTGTAATTAATTTGATTTTAGAGTAAAGATAAATAAACTTTCTTGGTTTCTTCAGCAGCTTTTTCCCAAGAAAATTTTTTGATTTGTTCTCTAGCAAGTTTGACTAATTCTGTAGATTTGCCTGATGAAAATAAGACATTTTCCATAGCATTAGTCATACTTTCTGGTTGTTCTGGATCGAAAAATTCTGCTGCATTTCCGACTACTTCTGGCAGTGAACTGGTATTACTACAAGCGATCGGACAATCAAGTGACATTGCTTCTAAAAGGGGAATGCCAAAACCTTCATAAAGTGAAGGATAAACAAATATAGATGCACTGTGATAAAAATTTGCGAGGGTTTTATCGTTACCACTAACTTGAAATATTTTTTCTGTAGATAATTCTAACTCCTGGATTAATTTTAATTCTGCTTTTGATAAAGAACTCCCGCCAAAAAAAACCAAATTAAAATTATTTTTAAGTTGAGTAGAATTAGCATAAGCTTGTAAAAAAAGTCGGAAGTTTTTATGAGCGGAAATTCGTTCTCCTACATATAGAATATAAGGTTTAAATTTTTCCAAATTAATTTGTGAATTAGTTGAAATTTTTAAAGATGGTCCGTGATAAACTACATTGACTTTTTCCGGATTAATATCCAATATTTCTATTAAGTCTTTTTTAGTATTTTCCGATACGCAAATAATTTTATCTGCCCTTGTTACAGCTTGTTTTTTGATTTGCGATGTCTTATCTAGACCGAACATTTCTCTTCTGAGAAATTGAGTGAATTTTTCATGAATCATGTCATGGACTGTCACTACTATCTTACTTTTTTTTGGTGCTAATCTATCTGAATGATAATAGGTTTCGTGAACAATGTCTGGAGTATTATTTTTCAACCAATTTTTAGCAACCAAATCATTTGTTTTACCAATAATTTTGGGAATTTGAAGTCCCGGAAATTTGGGAACTGGTAATCCAATAATCAAATCTTTTTGGCATTCTTTTAAATACTCATTTGCATAGGCAAGACCAAGAATTTTTACTTGACAATCATCTGTCTCAGAAACTTTAGTCGCTACTTCATAAATATATCTAGAAACACCACCATATTTCTGTCGCCAAAATATTTGATGATCGTAGACTATTATTGGCATATTATATTGCTCCATCTTCAGACATCTAATCTAATTCTTTCAGGACTTCAGTAAATCCTGCCATGTCGTTAAATTTGTATTTACAAATTTCATATCTGATGTTCCCCCAGCAAAATGTAGAAAGAAGCTATTCATATATGCTGCATTCACACAATCAACAAGTTTTTTATTAAATATAAAAGGCAAAAATGATGCTATTTTTCGTTAGATAACTGTTTATTTGCTGTTGACCAACTAAATACAGCTCCTACTTTCTCTATTGCAACATCTTTAACTATACAAGGAGCGTTGTACCAGTTAATCAAAATATCTGAATCTGCCCAAACAATTATCTCGTAATTTTGAGAAAATTCTTGACTAAGTATCAAACATTTTTGCCATGCAGGAGTACGTTGTTTAGCTCTTTCTGAATCATCCAGTGAATTTTCAATACAAATTATGTCATAGCCATATTTATTTGCATATTGATGCCAATTTTTTTGACAAAAATTTTTCCATTCTTGTATGTATTTTTTATCAAGAGCTAAGGTAACTATTGCTTTAGAGTTTTTCATTTTGATTACCTTTTCATTTGTATTTAAGTCAAAGTTAAATTTTGCAGTTGATTAATTTTAACTTGGATGTTACGAAGCACTTCCCAAAGCAAAATTCATTCCTTGAATAGCTTGCTCTTTTAAACTCTCAAGTAAATCCTTTGATACTATTGTCGCTTCTTTTTGTAAAGATTCTAATTTCTCTACAGTAACTGGTAGTTCGCAGTAAGGTACTCCTAATACTTCAGCTAAAGCTTTAACTTTTGAAGCACGAGCGATCGCTGCTACTTTACATCCTGCCCATGCTGCAGTTAACAAACCATGATATCTGGTACTTAGAATAGTTTCACATTCAACTATTGGTTGGATAAGTTCGTATAATGAACCGTTATGATAATCTGGTACTTGTAAAGTTGCCTTTTTTCTAGCTTTTGACCAGGGAAATCTAGTTAATTTGCGAAAAATATATCGTTCTCCATAATCAGCCATTCTAGTTTCTCCAGCAATAAAAGCAACTTGCTCGGTTTGAGAGGCAATAAATTTTCCTATTTCTGTAGTATCTTTTTTAGATAGGGTATCTCCTGCAACTATTAATCCTAGTTGAAATTTTTTTTCTGTGGTTTGATTTGCCAATAAAGTAGGTAAGCTAATATTTGCTAGATCGGAACCAGTAAAGAGGCGATCGCTCTTTACTTTTAACCAGTCTTCTAGGATGCGTGTGCTATGTTCGTCGCGAGTATAAATTTTGTCGAAGCTATTAGCAATAGTAGCAAAATCTTCTACTCTTGATTTTATTTCTGTTTCTGCTCCAATACCTACTAAAACTCGCTGCCTAAATTTTTTAATCTGTTCTAAATCGGATAATAATAAGTCAAGACACCAAGTACCACTTGTTAGTTGAAAAGGCGTATCTCCTACTCCTGCCCAACATTCTATTTGAGTAGGATCATAAAATTTGTTTTCATCAGTATGACTCCAAGATATTTGGGGAAATCTAGTTTTTTGAGATGCCAAATCGTGTCTGGTTAGACTGTATAGTTGAGGTAGATTTTTTTCTTTTAATTGAGCTAGAGCTTGGCTAAATCCTCCGATCATTAAATCGTCACCTATGTTTCCTGCTCCAAAGAAGATAAATCCCATTAATATTGATGACTGAGAAGTTGATGAAACTAAATTTTGTTGTAAATTTTCCATAGATTTTTTCTGAATAGCTATTTGAGTTTACTTCAAGATTTATTTTTCTTATTTTATTGAGATATAAAATCACTGAATTTATCTTTTTTAAGAGCAATTGATTATAAACTCTTCTACCATCATCTTCCTTTTATCTCCTAATTTTGATTGGGTTTTTAGTTATTCTGTATTTGAGTCAGGCTAACTAATAAATTTATTTTTATATAGCTTGTTTTTGGTAGGCAATGAATTAGATAGGAGCTACTCAATTGAAGATTACCCACTATGAATTTAACTGGGGGTAATTTATTAATTTTTGTACTGGGAATTTTGGCTCTATTGTTGCAGAAATTCCATCAAAGTCATATCCAAAATTTTCTATATCTTTTTTAAATACCTCTGCAATTATTTCTCCTGTTTTTTCATTGTAGTACCCCCGATAATCTTTGGTAACAGAGACATTTTTTTTTGGCAATTGATGTAGAAATATTCAGATGATGACAACAGTATTCAAAATCTTTATCTAAATCTTCAAATCTTCCCAAATAATTTAGACCAAAATCACCTTTGCTATTAACAATAAAATCTGTTTGCAATCTTGGTTCATTTTCTACTCTCCATAATATATAATCCCCAAAATTACTCAAATTACTGTGTAACTGGTGCTGAAAATGCTTTGTATTCAGTTTCGCATATTCATACAAAGAAACTTGCCATGACCAGGGATTTCTAACAATTGCAAACTTAAAATAATTTTGGAGTAAATTTTCTGGTAGATATTTTTCTAAATCTCTTAAATTTGTATGTGAATCTTTCAAACGGTCTGTCATCTTTAGTCGTGACATATATCCCATTCCATATACTTCTAATTTAGCTATTTTTCTCAGACCTTTTAAGATTATATTTTCCTCTAGTGAATTCCATTTTTTCAAAGCTAATTGAATAGAAATTCCTGCATTTTTGTAGATATGAATAAATACAAACTGTTTTGAGTGTGATAATATCATTGGTTTTATCTTTATAGCTATTTGAGTTTATGGAAAAATTTGTTTCAGCTTTCTTTTTATTCTTTCAGGTAAACTTCTAGGCATAAATTTTTGATTGTGTTTTTCTGTATACTCTCGATCTACTCCTACTCCATAAGGGTCTTTAATCGGAAAAGCCATTGGTTGAAAACTCAAATTAGATATTCCTTCTGATTGCACTTTAGTGTGAGTTGCTTCTGCACCAAAACCAATATTGGAGATTAAATTAACTGAGGGAATAATTGCTAAACCTGATTGGGAAAGACGGGTAAAAACGAATTGATAATCCCAAGTATCATGCCCATTGTAGATGCTATCTAATGCTTTTTTGACTCGGTTATATTGTTTGTCATTTCCTAAAACATCCCTGACTAGAGTTTTCATTTCTGGCAGTGCCCATAGTTTCATTTCTACATCATAATGCTGCCATGCTCTCCGCCAAGAAGCCCATCCCCAAATCATGCCAAAATAGGAGAAATGATAACTTTGAATTTTTGATTTCCATTCTCCTAAAGTGTTTGTACCACTAATCATCATTACTCTTTTATCTTCACGATATTTAGCAAGTAATTCATCACAAAAACGGAAAAATGTCGGATGAGGTAAACAATCATCTTCTAAAATTATTGCTGTTTCTACTGTATCAAAAACCCAGTTTAAACCACTAGAAACTCGTAACTTACACCCTAAATTTATATCAGAATAATTTTTATAGACTTGGCATTCCCAATCTACTTTTTCAATGATGGAACGTACCGCTTGACATTTTTCAACTTCATCTGGTTTTTCTTTACGAGGCCCATCAGCAACTACTAATAGTTGAGGTGGTTTTGCCTTCCTAATTTCTGCAAATATTTTCTCGGTTACATCAGGTCTATTAAATACTAAGAAAGCTACGGGAGTTTGCATTTGCCAATCAACCATTTTATTTGATGCTATTATATTAATTATTTTCTCTTGAATCAACAAAATAATATTTTTTTAACAATTTAATCTAGTCATAGATATCTGATTTTCTTGATAATTGATTATTTTTTAGATACTAGATGAACTAATAAATTAATTGGCAGTAAAGCTTTAGTTTGTTGCATAAAGACAATTCTAGCTTTAGGAAGAAATAGATGGCAGGCATAAGAGGCAACTATCTGAGAAATAACAGTAGCGATCGCCGCTCCTATAATGCCATATTTAGCAATTAAAAAATAGTTTAAAACCACATTTATTAATGCTCCAGTCGCAGTAGATGCTGCGGAAAATTTAGTCAATCCTTCTGTAATTAACCAAGGACCTCTTGCTACTCCTAATGAGACAAATAATCCCGACCAAATATGTATAGAAAATACCGGCCCTGCTGGTGCATAATTATTTCCATAGATTAAAGTCATAATTTGTGTAGAAAAAAAAGTTATGGGAATAGCAAAACTGTAACTTAAAGCTACAACACTATAAAACAATTGTTGTAATCTTTCATAGTATTTTTTTTCACTAATTTCTTTAGCTTGAACAACTTTAGGAAAAACTGATTTAACTAAAGTATTGGGAATTAAATACCACATTTCTGATATTCTGACCGTTGCAGAATAAAGACCTACTGCTGAATCACCAATCATTTCTCCTAACATAATCTGATCGGTACGCATATAAATCATAATTACAATTCCGGAAAGAATCAAAGGCCAACTTTCTGTAAGTAAAAATTTAGCACGATTAAAGCTCCAAGACCATGCGTTAAGTAGATATCCTTGCCATTGATAAACTATAACTAATCCCACAGCACCTAAAACAATTTCTGCTGACCAAATACCTGCAAATAAAGTGATAGGAGCTTGAATATAAATAGCGATAATTTTCACTATATTAATTAACAAATATCCTGATGTTTTAGCAAAAATTATATATTTTGATTTAACTTGAGCCTGAAACCAAAACTCAATTACATCAAAGGCGCGAAAAATCATGCCTGTACTAATAATTGCTACTAAAAATAGAATTTGACGATCGTCAGGTTTAAACAGATAAATTAAACTAACTGTCAATATAGATATGAATAAACCACCAATTAGTTTTAAAACAAAAGCAGTACCCATGACTTCATTTTTTTCATGGGGTTTACGAACAACATCACGGATAATAATATTGTTTAATCCCAAGGTGGCAAATGTAGTAAATAGAGCAACCAAAGCAATAGCATAGTTTAATATACCAAATCCTTCCGGACCTAAATAACGAGCTACCCATACCCCAACTACAAGACCTAACCCCATCCGTAGAAATTTATCACCCAAAAGCCATGCAGTATTACCAACAATCTGCTGTAAATTTGGGCTAAATTTTTGCTTTAATCCTGCTAACTTTTTCAACATAATGATTTGATTATGTAATTGTTTCCCTGCTGTTGAAGTACTAAAAAAATAATCTTCGAGGTAGAGATTTTTAATTCAAGATATTGGTAAATGAGTATGTAATCAATCCAGATATCTAGTCATGTTTTTATATTTCCTTTTTTTCTAGCTTCAGCAATCAATAAATTTTGATGATAAGGAAGTTTTTTTAACCCAGGTTCGACACGAAAAATTTTCCTTGAAGTTTTAAGGGAAATCCCAACAGCTACAAATATATAATAGTACCAATTATGATTATTCTCCACTAAAGGTATTTCTGTCAGGTTGGGGAAAACTATAAAAATTAATAATAAAATAGGCAAAACTGATTCCAGATTAGACTCTCGTTTTTGAGGAGAAGTTAAATATTGTATTGACTGAACTAAAGCCGTAAAAAAAGACAGAGCAAAAGCAGTAAATCCGATTAAACCTAAATCGATAATAATTTCTACAAAACCATTATGAGAATGAGGAGGAGTCCAGTATCCACTACCAGAAGGCATCCTTAATTCACCACTAATATGATTAGCTGCTGGATTATCAGCACCACGCCAAGGCTGCCAAAAACCATGAAATCCATAGCCTAACCAGGGACGTTTGGGAATTTTTTCTGCAAATAAATAAGCCCATAAAGGTGTTCTTCCTGTTAAAGTAATATCCTTGCCCAAACCATCAACAATTATAGCTTCTAAGTTATTTGTAATAACAATAAATCCACTAATAGATAGGATGAGAAAAAGTACAACAAAAAATAAACTCCATTGAAAAGGTAACTTCTTGAGAAATCTTACTGACAAAACAGTGATTAGACCAATTAAAAATTGTACCTGCCCACCTCCTGATCCTGTCATTTGCAGAACAAAAAGTGAGTACAAAACTACCCCTACAGATAACCAACGATTTTTAGGATTTTCAATTGCTTCTAATCCCCATAAAATAGCATTTAAAGCCATCAAAGCTGCTAATTTATTTGGGTGGTCAATAATGCCTTGCCAGCTATTTTTTGCTGGATTAATACCAATTGCTGGCTTGAATTTACTATAAAAAGTACTGAGAATAGCTGTTACTACTAAACCCCATCGTAGTAAAGTTGATATCTCACGATAAGAATATTGTTTAATAATGTAGGTAGAAAAAATTGTAGTTCCTAGCCAAACCAAACTATATTTTAAAGTATAAATAGGACTATTAGACCAACCAAATGAAAGAAATATTAGAAATAAATATAAACATAAACCTGGATTTTTTTGTAATAAAAGAGCTACTAAATCAAGATAATATTTGAGAGTATATTTTAATCGTGGTGAGAGAATAAAAAGCAATGCTCCATATAACCCTAATTGAACTATCATAGATGGCAAACTTTTTGCAGGGTGAGCTAGAGCAATAGGATGAAATGTAGAAAAAGGAGAAATACCTAATCCTGGCATCATAAATAAATATAATCCAACTACAAACTTTTCTGCCAAAGCTCCCAACTTTTGATTACGACTAACTGCCAGAAAAGCTAGGAGTAGATATATTACCCCACATCCTAAAATTAGCAGTAAAATTATTGGATTTTTCAGTAGCTCTTTCATAATTAGCTACAATTTAATTCTAAAAAACTCATTATTTACTTTCTCCTGAATTCTCCTAGTTAGTAATTTTTTTAGACCGTCGAAAATCCTTAAATTTTGCTATACCAAAACTTCTAATTTAATCTACATAATTATCATATTCTTAGTTTTATATACTAAAATTAAATAAAGTTCTGGTTATTGTTAGGCCAGTAAATGTTATTCACTAATATTAACAAGGAAAATTCGCAGATGAATACAGGAGTAGAAAAACAAAAAGAGACATTTGAGGATATATACTCAAAGTCTAATAATTGGTCTTATTGGGATGATACTGACCCCCTAACTAGATATCTACTTGAGAGAAGACTTCATATAGCAGTCAAACATCTAATGAAAATGACTAATTCATTACCTCAAGACTGGGATGTATTAGTTATATGTGGTGGGGTAGGTGGAGAAGGTACTGTCTTAGCTAACATGGGTTTTCGCTCAGTTACAGTTTCAGATATATCTGAAAATGCAATACAGGGATGTCAAATCAGAGACTCACGACTCAAAACAAAAGTTATGAATGCCGAAAATCTAGACATACCAAATGAATCTTACGATTTAGTCTTAGTACAAGATGGACTACATCATCTGCCTCGCCCAGTTCTTGGTTTAACAGAGATGATTCGAGTGGCCAAGAAAGCAGTAATTATGATTGAACCTCATGCTGGAATAGTCGCAAATTTGCTAGGAATGGAATGGGAGGATCATGGCGGTGTAGTTAACTATGTATTTCGGTGGAATAAATTAATGTTTGAACAAGCAGTTAAGAGCTATGTTTTGCAAGTGCCATGCCAGATCGAAGTAATTCGTTTATGGAATCATAATTTAGTTATGGATAAGGTAGGAAAAATTTTTGGTGGTGGCCAAAGCGGCAAGGTAGTTGTGCAACTTTGTTATTCTTTATTAGATTTGTTTACTAGATGGTTAGGAAATACGACGATCGGATTATTCATCAAGAATTCCCCACTTGAGAATCACAAGCAATAATTAATTTACACTCGGGAGTAATGTAGATGCGGGTTTCCCTGATTACTAGATTTTTATTAGGTCTAAGTTACTGGAACTTATTTAGTCTAATACAGTTAGATTGTACTATAGCACAGCCAGTCAATCAAAAAAATGATTCGGTCTTAGAATTAGTAGAAACAGATTCAGGTCTAAGTAATAGTGCATATCGGTTAGGTGGTGGAGATACAATTAACATTGATATACTGGGCGTACCTGACTATAGTGGGGACTATCAAATTCCAGCAGATGGGCTAATAGACTTACCTTTGGTGGGAAGTGTTAATCTTGAGGGCTTAACAATTATCGAAGCTAGCAATGCTATTTCTAGCAAATATGCAAATGTTCTCAAACGCTCCATTGTAGCAGTGAAACTTAAAGCTTCTCGGCCTTTCAATATCTGGATTTCTGGGGAAGTAAATCGACCAGGTTCTTATGCAGTGGCCTTAAAATCTGGTGTGGGGCAAAATCCCGGAACTCAATATTCTACAGTACTTCAGGCAATAGAACAGGCTCAGGGAATCACTCTAGCTGCGGACATACGACAAATTAAAATTCGTCGCCCCCAAAGAGGAAATAAAGAGGTAATTATAAATGTTAATCTTTGGGAAATGCTGAGAAGTGGCGATCGCTCTCAAGATATTACCTTGCGAGATGGAGACTCAATTTTTATACCGAGTACCCAAAGTATAAATCTACAGGAAACACGGCAAATAGCTACAACTGTTTTTGCTATTCCTATAGATCGACCTCGAAATGTGACAGTCGTGGGAGAAGTTGAACGTCCTGGTGCTTATGTTGTCCGTGGAGGAGATACAGGAGCCGACTTTAATGTGAGCGGGCAACCTACTGTAACAAGAGCAATTCAGTTAGCTGGAGGAATTAAACCACTAGCTGATATTCGTCATATCCAACTGCGACGACAGACGAGAGCGGGAGCTATCCAAAAAGTAAATTTAGATTTATGGGAACTACTACAGAGTGGAGATATTAATCAAGATGCAATTTTGCAGCAAGGAGATACGATCATAATTCCCACAGCTCCAGATATCGACCCAGCAGAATCACCTGAATTAGCAGCAGCTAGCTTTGCTCCTGATGAAATAGAGGTTTCAGTAGTAGGGGAAGTCAGACAACCAGGACAAGTTAAACTTCCGCCAAATACTCCTTTGAATCAAGCTATATTAAAAGCAGGAGGATTTAATAGAAGTAGGGCAAGGAGGAATTCTGTGGAGCTAATTCGCCTGAATTTCAACGGTACTGTTTCTCGACAAACTATAGTTGTTGATTTTGCTTCTGGAGTTAATGAAAAAACTAATCCCATGCTGCGCCAGAATGATGTTGTTATTATTAGTAGGAATGGGATAGCTGCTCTATCAGATACATTAAATACTACATTTGAATTTGGAGTGAGTACCTTATCAGTGCTGAGATTTTTTGAGGTATTTGGTGTTCTTTAGCAGGCAACATTAAAATCAACTCCCATGCCGGATTAATTACACACCCTATTAACTTCCTGTTCCCTATTCCCTATTCCCTATTCCCTCTCTCAAAATAGTAAATTAATATTTAATCAAGCAGCATTGGATATGGATTATGAAACTAATTATGAACAAATTGCACATAATAATAACACTCAGCAACTATCTCCTTCATTTACTAGAGCTAACCAAACAAACCTAGAAGATAATGAAGATGAAAATTTTGACTTAGGTTGGATTTTTGCTGTTGTTCGCCGTCGTCTATTGATTATGGCAGGTATAGGATTAACACTAAGTGTAGTTGCTGGAGGATTAATTGTTAAAAGTGCCCGTCAAATAGTTCCAGTATATCAAGGTTCTTTTAAATTATTAGTCGAGCCAATTACTGCTGAAGGGAGATTAGCTAGACTATTTTTAATGGCTCAAAATGTTGATGCTAGTGCAGATATCCAAAGAATTAAAATTGAAGACAATAGTCTTATAGATTATGAAACTTTAATTAGAGTATTAAAGAGTCCGACTATACTTGAACCTATAGTAAATAAATTGAATAATGAGTATCCAAATATTAATTATAACCTACTAAGGTCTGGCATTGATATTACTAGAATTAGCGTACAAAAAGGTTCTCAAGAACAAGGTACAAAAATTTTAGTAATTAACTATAAAAATAAAAATACAAAACAAATTCAAGTTATATTAGAATCCTTAGAAAAAGCTTATTTAGAGTACAGTTTAGAAGAACGTCTCACTAATCTACGTCAAGGAATTAACTTTATCAAAGAGAAACTGCCTAACTTAAGACAGCGTGTTGATATATTGGAAGGACAAGTACAAAAACTACGACAAAATTATAATGTATTTGACCCAACAAAAGCTGAGAAATTATTGTTTGAGCAGTCATTGAGTATTCAGAAACAACAAGTAACAGTTCAAGGGCAATTAGCAGAAAGTCGTTCGCTCTATAATCACCTACAACAACAGTTAGAAAATGGAGATATTATTGCAGTATTATCAGTAGAAAATAAAGCTTATGACTTCTTAATTAGGGAAATTCAGAAGTTAGAGAGTCAACTTGCTGCTGAGTCAACCCTATTTTTGGATGATAGCGAACCAATACAAATGCTACGAGAAAAGCAAAAAAATTTGAATGCTTTAGGGTATCGAGAGGCTAAAAGTATATTAGAAAAAATATCTGGTAAAATTGAAGAACAAGAAGCTAAGGAAAGAACTTTGGCTGAAAGTATTACTAAACTGAATGAACAACTTAGAGAACTACCAATAGTAGCACGTCAATATGGAGATTTAGAAAGAGAATTAGAAGTTGCTACGAATACTCTCAAAGAGTTTCTGTCTAAACTAGAAGCATTAGAAGTTGATGCTGCTAGACAAGAAGTTCCTTGGCAAGTAATTCAGGCAACACAATTGTTAAAAGATACAAATGGCAATCTTATACCTACTGAATATACACAAACAAAACGTCAATTAGCTGTAATAGTAATTGTCAGTGTATTGCTAGGTGTTGGTGCAGGTTTTCTGATAGAAGTTTTAATTACAGTCTTCCACACTCCAGAAGAAGTCAAAACAGCTACCAAACTTCCTGTACTAGGAATGATTCCTCTAGCCAAGGAACTCAAGAAACCGCTCAAGGGTAAGAGAAAAAAAGTTCCTGTGTTAACGGCTAAGAATGGAAATGGGAACCATCTTGTTGAGCACTATGCTATGGAGCTAATTTACAGTAATACTCGCTTGTTGGAGGCTTTTCGATCTTTTTATACTAATATTCGTTTGCTCAGTTATGACAAATCACTTCAGTCTTTGGTAATAACTTCCTCTACATCTAAAGATGGTAAGTCTACTGTTGCTGTTAACTTAGCTCAGATAGCTGCTGCTATAGGTCAGAAAGTTCTGTTAGTAGATGCTGACCTGCGAAACCCACAAATTCATTCACGTTTGAGTTTGCCTAATTTACAGGGGTTTAGCGATGCTCTTACTACAGATCTTAGTTTGAATGATGCGATCCAGCGATCGCCTATAAATGATAACCTATTTGTCTTAACTGCTGGTCAAGTCCCACCAGATCCGATTAAGTTGCTCTCATCTAAAAAGAAGCAATATTTGATGGAACAATTTCAAGCTTTTTTCGATTTAGTCATCTATGATACGCCCCCACTGGATAATTTAGCAGACGCAAATTTAATGGCTGCTCATGCGGATGGAACTATTGTAGTGGTAGCAATTGAAAAGACAGATCGTTCGATTTTGATGAAAGCTTTAGAGGGATTTAAAATTTCTGGTGGTTCAGCATTGGGGACAGTTACCAATTTTATTAAAAGGTGAGATATTCCCACTATTGATTGCAACAATTAGATTTAGGCTTTTCAGCAACTTTATATAGAACCCCTAAGCGTATCTTTGCAATATTAAGTTTTTTGAGCAGGAGTCAGGAGTAGGGAGGGGTTAAATTTGAGTTGAGGGCAGATTTTTTCGGAAAAACTGATCCTTAAAAGACTTGCCAATAGTAATTAGGTAGTGTGTCAAGGAAGTGTGGTTTGTGTGGGGAGGTCCGGGTAGGGAGACGCTCGAAAGTAGGAGGAATAATTGTACCTGTACCTCTATCTTTTTGTGCTTGTCTGCCTTTCGTCCTAACTTTTTGGTCTTAAAGGCTGAATTCTTTGCACTTTTTTCGCTCCAAAAATGCTAAAACCTCTATATATCAGTGCTTTTAGATTAGATTTGCCAGCCCTACTTGACGAATCCCACACATTACGCGCTCTGCACAACCAGTAATTATATAGATCTCAAATGGGTTCTATATATCAAATCTGTAGCATCAGTAATGTTGCAATAGTAGGGGCGGGTTCCGCGTTAAATTAATGATGTTCACCACCAGATGATATCAACCCGCCCCAAAGGATATAATGAAAAAATTAGCTGTGTTATTCCACTACGCTGATGCTATCGCTTGCTCTTGCCTTCTACGGAGGAGCTTTCGCTAACAGTCATGGGGTTTCTTCCGGAAAAGGCTAAACTGTTTTTCTCTTTTTACTTCTACCTCTAATCAACTGCTAAGTAGGCGAGCATCAAGAAACGCAAGATTTAGAGGGTGGATTTTGAGAACTAGATGGCTATTAGGTCAAGGTTTTCGGTTAAACCCGCCCCTACAATTTTTTTTACGTTTAATAGACCTACCAATTTAATGGCCATTAAACACAATCTGAATAGGTGGTCTATTTTTTCTGTCCAATTTCATCTAGCTGTGTCCTATTTGCTAAGTCATTAAATATTCCAGTGTCAGTGGTATTAACTATCTAAATTTCCGTATTTTCACTAGAAAAAAAATGCTGGACTGCCAAAGATAAGTATATTTATTGAGTTAAAATAATCCCTTCAATTATTGCTTTTTATTATTAGAAAAAATCCAAGTATATTTTCGTATATTAGTCGAAAAACTAGGATATATATCAGTGGAAATATTGAGGAATTAAACTTGTTTTTAAAGTTTTAAATAAGAATAAGATTTGCGATTAAAAACACTTGCTTTTGAAATTTAAAGCAGCTATATTGGCTTTAAAGCTAAGATATAAGAGTTCAAATAACAAGTTTTAAATACTTCTTAGCTGTGCTTATCTAGAAATTTATTGTTAATTTTTTTCAACTAATGAGTTGTCAAAAAACATTTATTAGACCAAAACAAACCAGACATTAAATAATTTAATCGGAGGACTAAAAATGAAAACTAAACTATCTATATTCTTCACAGCTATTGTTGGTGGTTTAATCTCTACTATGCCTGCTCAAGCTGCTTCATTTGGTAACAATGGTATTATGTTTGACGAAGATACGGAAGTAAAATTTGATTTCCTACAATCAAATGGTTATTGGCAAGCAGAATTTGGTGTGCTGAACGTGGGTACAGGAGAGACAGAGATTTTGCTGAGTGAAGATTACAGAGCTGATTATGCAGCTGGATACACTGTAGATAGTGAAAACTTAGGTACAGCAGGTATTTCAGTTTTAAATACAACAAGTTCTTTCACATTCTTAGCTGGTCAGGAATATTCATTGTTCGTAAAGAACTGGGACTTAAATCAAAAAAATGAAGATGGTACTAAAGGCGGATATATCTACCAATATTCTACAACCTCTCTAAACCCAGAGTGGTTACTTAAGAGTCCAAAAGTTTCAGAGGATGGAGATATCACCATTATAGAAAATGACTTTGACCCTACCCTGAATGGTCAACTTGTTAATGGTCAGGTCAGAGCTTTATTTGAACCATATGAAGGAGACTCAATAAATATTCTCTTTGAAGACAACACAACATGGGGCAACAACGACTTCGATGATTTCGTAGTCCGAGCAACATCAGAGACAGAGAGCTTTGGTGGAGGTATTCTATCTGAGTCAACTCCAGAACCTGCAACATTAGCTGGTTTAGGTATGGTAGCTGGTGCAATGTTCCTATCTCGCTCCCGTAAAAAACAAAAGTAATTGCTTTGATACTGATATACCCAACTCAGAGCGTGGCATCTACTCTATTGTTTGGATGCTCAAAAAAATAATTATCCTAGCTACAAGCTACACCTCTACTATCAATTTCCAAAGCTTGTACTTCTGTCACTACCCCCTGATTTTTCCAAGCTTCAGTCATTGCTGTTACTACTGTTGAACTTGCCGATGAATTTGTCAGTGCTAATAAAGTTGGACCTGCACCACTGATTACTATTTCATAAGCACCAGCATTTAAGGCAGCAGAACGCACAGACTCATATCCTTTAATTAGAGATTTACGGTAGGGTTGATGAATTTTATCTTGCATTCCAGCTTGCAACCACTCTCCCCGACCAGTTTCTAAACCTCTTAACAAGATCCCGAAATGGGCACAATTAAATATAGCATCAGCGCGACTGTATTCTTTTGGTAGAACCTGTCGCGCTTCTGCTGTTGAAAGTTCAAAGTTGGGAATTGCTACTATTGGCACAATATTGGGATGCCAGGGAATGTCGCATATTTCCCAACCTGTGGGAGTAGAAGCAGTTAAACGACAACCCCCCAGTAAGGCAGGTACAACATTATCTGGGTGTCCTTCAATGGCGATCGCTAAGTTCATCACTTCAGTTTGGCTTAAAGGATTACCTGCTAGTTGATTTGCTGCCATTAAACCTCCGACTATTGCAGTGGCCGAACTTCCTAATCCTCTGGCTAATGGTACACCTAAGTCTATTTCAATTAGCACAGATGGGGGATTTTGGTTGATATATTCATATAATTTTACAAATGCTTGATAGGCAAGATTGCTTTTATCTGTGCTTACTCGTGGGGCTTCTTTACCTGTAACGGTCATTTTTACTTCTATTGCGCTATCCGCAATAGAGAATTTAAAGCGGTTATATAAGGAGAGGGCGGCACCGAGGCAGTCGAAACCTGGGCCTAAGTTTGCGGTCGTTGCGGGTACGGTAACTGTGGTTGAGAAAGGTTTGGTCATTTCAGTTATCGGTTATTAGTAGCTTTTTTGATAGCTATGCTTTGTCAGTATCTTTCTTAACATAGAAGTTGACAAAGAAGTAGTTACTTTTAAGCGTATCTTTGTACCTTGATTTTTCGGTTGTGCATCAGTAAAGTGTGGGATTCGTCAAGTAGGGCTGGTCAATAATCATCTAAAAGCACTGTAAAGAGTGAGTTTTTCGGATTTTTGTCTGGAAAAAAGTGCAAATTTTCAGCCTTTAATACCAAAAAGTTAGGACGAAAAGCAGACTTGCACAAAAAGATACAGGTACAATTATTCCTTCTACTTCCCACCCGGACCACACTTCCCACACTTCCTTGACGCACTACCGATTTTTCTTTCTACAGCCTCAGCGGTCGCGAAGCGGAACGGAGTTCTATCGCTCTCCAAACTATACTATTTTAAGTTGAATAAAAAATCATGTGTATATACGAACAACCCCAGTTAATCTTGATGATATCAAAAAAATTGTGGGGATGCAACTAAATTTCTTCTGACGCGCCGATTTTTTCAGGAGCTTGAGAAAATGAAAATCTTTCTGCTTTTTCAGTGAGAATAAATGGAAAAATTTTAGTGGAGAAAAACAAGTCATAGCAATGTGCAGTTAGATATTTACAAATTAAAGCTATCAAAGCTATCAAATGCAGTAAGGGAAAAAATGTACAAAAAATTATGTATAAATAGGGTTTGCGATTGGAAGTTTTTTTTGTAAGGGTAAATAACAGCTTGACAAAATCTGTGATTATCTATTATAATCTCTGATTATCTATATTTGATTTTATGCTACTAGGATTCAAAACTGAATTACACCCAAATCACAGGCAAAAAACGTTACTGGCTAAACACGCTGGTGTAGCCCGCCATGCTTATAATTGGGGACTATGGTTGACTAGGAACATCCTTAATCACAATTCAAATAATCCTGATAGTAAACTTAAATTTCCCACATCTATCGACCTGCATAAGCTTTTGGTAGCAATGGTTAAACCATTAAACTGTTGGTATTATGAAGTATCTAAAACAGCACCCCAATATGCTTTGATATATTTATCATCAGCTTGGCAACGTTGCTTTAGTAAAGTGTCTGGTCAACCTAAATTTAAGAAAAAAGGTAGAGACGATAGCTTCACTTTAGATGGCTCAATATCAGTAGGTTTTAATCAGATTAAATTACCAAGAATTGGGTGGATTAAAACTCATGAAGTTTTACCAGATAACGTTACTCCTAAATCTGTAACTATTAGCAGGAAAGCTGATAGATGGTTTGTCAGTTTCAAAGTAGAAAGAGAATCTCAAATTACTGAGAAATCAGTAGATATAGTTGGTGTAGATTTAGGAATTAAAACTTTAGCAACATTGTCAACAGGGTCTGTGTTTGATGGTGCGCTGAGTTACAAAAAGTTAGAATCTAAACTATCACGATTACAATACCTAAACAGGCATAAAACCAAGTTTTCCAAGAACTGGAAAAAAGCACACCTAAAAATAGCGAGACTACACAAAAAGGTAGCTGACATCAGGAAAGATACATTACATAAACTAACAACCTATTTGGCTAAAAACCACAGTCAAATAGTGATAGAAGACCTGAATGTATCAGGAATGATGGCAAACCATAAGTTAGCTAAGGCTGTTGCTGACATGGGTTTTTACGAGTTCAGAAGACAGTTAGAGTACAAGTGTGAGTTATACGGTTCTGAACTAATCATCGTTGATAGATGGTTTCCGAGTTCTAAAACCTGTTCGAACTGTAGAACTGTAAAAGAGTCTCTGTTGTTATCAGAGCGCATTTTCAATTGCGAACACTGCAATTTTAGTTGTGATAGAGACTTGAATGCAGCGTTAAATTTAGCTATGGCGGTCAGTTCGACCGTGACAGCCTGTAGACTGGATAACGCCGACGTTGCCAGGTTGAAGCAGGAATAGAACAGACTATCTATAGATAATCATAGATTTATATAGATAATTGTAGGTTTCTAAGAACGGTAGGAGCTAGGAGCTAGGAGTTATTTAGGTGAGCCGTCTCCTTGGCGATGTACAGAATAATATTATGTCAGGATGAACAGTTATAAGTAATTAGGAAGGAGTAGTCAGAAGTAAGGAACAATTATTCCTCCTACATTCTCTGTCTTCCCACCCTCCGCACACTCGGCACCCTCCCCACACTTTACTTTTTTCAGCAAACTCCAATTAGAGCAAGAATTTAACTTCTAACTTCACCATTTCCCCCACCACCTGGAGTTTCAATCACAAATACATCACCCACATTCATCTCCACAGTAGCAATACCTCCCAACTCCTCAACTTTCCCATCATTCCGTTCCACATAATTTTTTCCTACTAAACCATCACCCCCTCCATTCAAACCAGGGGGAGAAACGACGCGACGACCCGATAATATTCCGGCAGTCATCTCTTCCAAAAAACGCATTCGCCGAATTACTCCATCACCACCTTTATATAAACCTTCACCTCCACTACCAGAACGTATGGCAAAACTTTCCAGCAATATGGGAAACCGCCATTCCAAAACTTCGGGGTCGGTTAAACGAGAGTTGGTCATGTGAGTATGTACTGCATCGGTGCCATGAAAGTTTATACCTGCACCGGAACCTCCACAAATAGTTTCATAATATTGATATTTACTATTACCAAAAGTGAAATTATTCATAGTTCCTTGAGATGATGCCATTATCCCTAAAGCATTATATAAAGTATCAGCGATCGCTTGGGAGGTTTCTACATTTCCTGCTACTACTGCTGCTGGATATTTTGGGTCTAACATACTACCTTGAGGAATGATAATTTCTAATGGTTTGAGACAACCTGCGTTGAGAGGAATATCATCATCAACTAGGGTACGAAAGACATATAATACTGCTGCTTTACAAACTGCGGTTGGTGCGTTGAAGTTGTTGGAAAGTTGGGGATATGTACCTGTGAAGTCTATTTTTGCACTCATATTTTTTTTGTCAATACTGACAGAAATTGATATTTTATTACCGTCATCTAGGATAGAGGTGGCTGTTTTATTGGTGAGTGATGAAGATAGTTTTTTTATGGCTTGACGTACTGAGTTTTCGGCGTTATCTTGAACAAATTTCATGTAAGCTTGTACAATTTCTAAGCCATAATGTTCTGTCATTTTTTGTAGTTCTTGTACGCCTTTTTCATTGGCAGCTACTTGTGCTTGTAAGTCGGCGATATTTTGGTTGGTGTTTCTGGCAGGATATTTGCCGGATGTGAGGATTTTTAGTAGCTCTGTTTCTTGGAATTTTCCGTTTTTTACAAGTTGAAAATTATCGATTAATATTCCTTCTTCTTCGACTGTTTTACTGTGGGGAGGCATGGAACCTGGAGTAATTCCGCCAATATCTGCATGATGTCCGCGGGAGGCGACATAAAATATGGGAGTTTCTATTTTTTCTCTGTTTTCCGGGGAAGTTAGGAGAATATTTGTCTGATTCTCTGAAATTAAATTTTCATTGCTAGGAAGGTTGGCAGACTTTAATTTTTGAGTAGTAGATTTATCGTCTAAAGC
>NZ_JBNHEP010000265.1:0-11279 GCF_050015995.1 Dapis brunnea BLCC-M229
GTTCCCTGTTCCCTATCTCCTTTTTATATTTCCTTTACAAACAATCTCTTAATTATTAATTATTAATTATTAATTATTGAACCCTACTCCCTAATTTGTTGCTAAAATACTTCAGTAACTCTTACATATCTATAATTGTGATTGCAATTTATCCAGGCAGTTTCGACCCTATTACCCTCGGTCACATAGACATTATAGAACGAGGCTGTAAGTTGTTTAAAAAAGTGATTGTGGCCGTACTGCGAAATCCTAGTAAGACTTCTTTATTTACTATTGAGAAACGTTTAAATCAAATTCGCTATTCTACAGAACACTTACCTAATGTAGAGGTAGCCAGTTTTGATGGTTTAGCGGTAAACTATGCAAAAATGCGACAGGCTAAAGTCCTGATTCGAGGTCTAAGGGTTCTTTCAGATTTTGAAAAAGAATTGCAAATGGCCCACACAAATAAAACCTTATCATCTGAAATAGAGACAGTTTTTTTGGCTACCTCTAACGAATATAGTTTTTTAAGTAGTAGTGTAGTTAAAGAAATAGCCATTTTTGGTGGCTCAGTAGATCATCTTGTTCCTCAGCACATTGCTATTGATATTTATAAATGTTACGACAAAACTCAACCAATATTGAACCAGAGGTAAATGGACAAAATGTCGAGGGTGAATCCACCAGTGCTTCCCCTGGAGTAGATATCCAGAGAGAACTAAATCGACTGGAGGAGATTATTCTCGATAGTCCTAGAATACCCTTTGTGGGACGTACTTTAATAGATGAAGAACAGTTATTAGACCAACTAGATATAGTACGTCTGAATTTACCAGTGGCTTTTCAGGAAGCAGAAATGATTGTTCGACATAAGGATGAAATTCTTCAAGAAGCTGAACTTTATGCTGAAGAGATTATTGAAAATGCTGAACAACAAGCTTCCCAAATTTTAAATGAAATGGGTCTGGTGCAGCAAGCTAAAGTAGAAGCAGATCAGCTTAGAAACCAGGTTCAGCTAGACTGTGAAGCAATTCAACAAGCTACTATTGCTGAAATTGAACAAATTCGCTATCAAGCTCAACAAGAATTGGAAGAAATGAGAGCTAGAGCGATCGCCGAATGTGATGAAATTCAGAATGGTGCTGATGACTATGCAGATCATGTGCTTGATAGTATTGAACAGCAGTTAACGGATATGCTCAAGGTGATTCGCAATGGTCGTCAACAATTAGAAGGAGATGGAGGTTATGGAACTGATATAACGCCATTAAATCCCGAAGTATGATTAATAATGGAGTTATTAATTATTAAATCGGGACTTAGTTTACTGCTTCATAAAACTGATACAAAGCGTCACATAATGTGACAACTTGACGTTTACTTCCTGTTTCTACTGAGGCCGTCGGCGGTTACTCATCCACAGGCATTGACGGTCAAGCCAACCGCATCCCTCAAGTTTACACTTGTATTTCAGTCTTTGTCAATAGACATCTCCAAATAGTAACAGGACTTACGCAAATTCTTAGACCACACACTATCCTTAGGGAAGAATGAGCATTTACCCCTACTAGATATGGCGGTTCTGCGTCAGTCCTGAATAAAAAATCAAATCAATTCTTTCTCCCTGCTCCCTGCTACCTCTTTTGGTGTCGATGTCTAATAGATAGACACCCCAGAAATATTTAAGCAGTGATTAGAGCAGAAGATACAAATCTTACATTTAAGAGAATATCGTTTTATATCGCTAAAAAACGTAAATTGTCAACTAAGTCAAAACTCCTAAACAATATTCAGAAACCGGGTAACTTCAAGTAAATATAAATATTATAAATCCATCATAACATTAACCCGGTTTCTCCAAGGATAAAATTAGATAAATGTGGCAATTTTTAAACTGGCATCCATACTTAAGTAGCAATATAACATTAACCCGGTGTCTCCAAGGATAAAATTAGATAAATGTGGCAATTTTTAAACTGGCATCCATACTTAAGTAGAAATTTTTAATTGCCACGATAATTTATATAAGTTTGGGTCATTTCAGTTATCAGTTATCAGTTATCAATTATCAATTATCAGTACCAACCACTAAAGTCTCTGGCTTGAAATACTGAATTGAATATTTTTTTCATCCCCTTAAAAAGGGAGGCTTTGGACTTAATTTTTTGGTAAATAGAAATTATACCTATGCTAGTTATCATGCTCGTGAGGTACAAAATTTTAGGTTTTAGATTTTAAGTTTTAGGTTTTAGGAAAAAGGGAATAAGGCATAGTTCATTAATGGATAATGGATAATGGATAATTACCTCAAGGAAAACCGAGAGGATTGAATATAAGGAAATATCCTAGCACTTTTTTTCCCTATGGGGGGAAGCTTTTAACCAAGGTATTTAATTAATAAATATTAATTATTCATTATTCGGGAAAGAAGAAAAACAACAATTTGCAAAATACTTGAAAAATGCTCTATTTTCAGATAAACCTTAGCTTTTTTTCAGAATTTCTACACTCTATTCTATCAAAAAAAAACTCAAATAAAATTTTTGATTATTACTAATTATCCAAACTTAAATGTAACAGAAATTCCTAACTTCCTCTAGAAATAAAATGATTACAGAAAAGTTTCGTCGCCAGCTCCGCACAGAAGCGAAACTATGGCAAACAGAGGGATTAATTGATGATTATCTCTATCAACAATTATCAGAGCGTTACCAGTTTGATGCTTTAGAAAAAACGGCTAGTTCTCGTTTTATTACTATCTTAATTTCCCTGGGTGGTATTCTCCTGGGATTAGGTATAATCACTTTTGTTTCTGCTAACTGGCAACAGTGGTCACGAGAAGTAAAAGCACTCCTATTATTAACTTTATTTATCGGAGTTAATACCAGTGGTTTTTATTTCTGGCGACAACAAAATACTCTCTCTAATACTACCAATAAAAAACAAAAGTTAGGTTACGGACTATTAATATTTGGGGCATTAATTTTAGGGGCAAATATAGCACTAATGGCTCAAATGTTTCATATTGGTGGTTCTCCCTACGGATTATATATTGTTTGGGGATTAGGAGTTTTAGTAATGGCTTATAGTCTACAACTAGCTTCTCTGGGAGTTATGGCTATTCTATTGATAGGATTAGGCTATTTAATGGGGTTATCAGCTGTATTTTATCCAGGAGAATTTTCCTGGTTACAGTTCATAATAGAATATATGTCTTTGGTGGCAGTATTGTTGTTTATTCCCCTAGCTTACTGGTGCAATTCCCGAATAATTTTCTTTCTAGCTACATTGATAATACTACTAGCTTTAGAAATTAGTTTGTTCCGAATTTTTGATTTTTTAAATCATGGTTTATGGGGAGCGATCGCCTTAACTTTACCTCCTGCTTTATTGTGGGGATATGACGATATTATCTTGCCTAAAGTAAATAGCAGGATTTTTCAAGCTTTCACAAGAAATTTAGCTATTTGGTATTTGAGTATAGGATTTTTCTTTTTATCTTTTCGAGCAATTTGGCAGGATTTTATATTAGTAAATTATTCTGAGATATCATCAGAAATTCACTGGTTAACTTTAGTTGAAGTTTTAGTGTTTGTAGGATTAACTATTTGGGAATGGTTGTGTTTAGCACGACCAAATAAAAGAGATGCTCAGAGTTGGCGATTAGATTTAGTCAGTGGTGTCATTTTGAGTTTTATTGTTGGAACAGCAATATTATGTTTCTGGCATTTGAGTATTAATGAAATTCCAGAAATAGCCACTTTTATTATAAATATAGAAATGTTTCTTTTGGCAGCAGGCTTAATTAGGATTGGATTGGCACGAGGAATTAGAGGTACTTTTTGGGGTGGTTTAGTATTGTTGACTTTACAAATTGTTAGTCGTACTTTTGAGTACAATACTGGATTGTTACTGAAGTCTTTTGTATTTATTTTATGTGGTGTAGGAGTTATAGCTGCAGGTTTGTGGTACGAACGTCATTTATCATTAGAAGAAGTCAGAAAATAAGAAGTTGTTTGAGAAATACTGCATGGAACCGATGAATCCTAAAAACCTAACCCCCCAGCCCCCTTCCCTGCAAGGGAAGGGGGTTTCAAAGCCTCTCTCCTCGTAGGAGAGAGGTTTGGAGAGAGGTTTTTTATGAATTTACAAACAGTTTCTAAGGAAGGAGAAATTATATTATGTTTGGTCAAATACTTATAATTAAGATCGTAGTTGCGCTTTAGCGCTAGTAGATATGTTTGGAGCGCTAAAGCGCAACTACAAACAAATACTTTTTGACAACTAATTCTGGTAATTAAAACAAGTAATTGGAGAACTAACATGAAATTTTATAACCCTTTTAGTCAAAGCAATTTATCAACTAAAAATCAGGATAATACTGAAGAGATAAGTTTACCTATTAATCAAACAAAATCTCTAACAAAGCAAATACCTATTTGGCGGTTTCTTTTGCCTTTAACTTTGCAATTAGCATTAATTTTGTCAGTTCCTGCTCAAGCTATTTATACTCACATTACAGGTAGAACAGTTATTTTACAAACTGCGCCTGTAGACCCTTATGATTTTTTGCGGGGTTATTATCAAGTATTAAATTATGACATTTCCCGCAAAGATAATTTGAGTAAACTTCCGGGTTGGGATAAATTTGAATTGGAAACTTCTGGTGGATTTTCTTCAAATAATCAGACAAATATTTATGTAGTTTTAGCTGCACCTGAAAAAATAGAAAATTCAGGCATTCCGAAAGTTTGGGAACCTGTGGCAGTAAGTGCAAAAATGCCCGAAAATTTGCCAGATAATCAAATAGCTATTCAAGGAAAAATTGATGGTTGGAGAGTTAAATATGGTTTAGAAACTTATTTTATGCCAGAGGATAGACGAGAAAAAATTAATCAGGATATTCAGGAAGTACAACGTAGTGTTAATTCAGAAGAAGAAATACCTTTTGTCGTAGAAGTAAAAGTAAATTCTCAAGGTAAAGCTGTACCTTTAAGTTTGTGGGTAAGAGAGCGAAATTATAAGTTTTAACTAGGTATCAGCTTTTTGAGCTGCTGAAATTTTTGGTATTCATTATCAATAGTTGATGCCCAAATATCGTGGAATTTTCGTTCTTTAGCTAATATTTCGTCTTACATTGATTACTTCCTTATACTTTAAATTGTAATAAATATCCTGGTTTGACAGTACCTTTAATTGTAGCAGTCAGCAATAAGATTGCCCTCGACTAGCAATAACAAACTTTTTCAACCAGGATTAAATGCAACTCGTCAGTAATAACTTTTTCGGCTAGAATTAAATGTAAATAGCTTAAGACTTTTGTATAGCTATTTAGCAATTACCTGTCTGAAGATGATTAATATTTAATAAAATTTATGCGAAGTAGATTTAATTGGACTAAGGAAAATGTAAATTTGGCTATCGCAGGCGCTAGTCTTATTGTTGCTATTGTTGCTTTATTGATACCAAATATCAGATGCTCAATTCCAATTGTTAACCGATATTGTCCGATAAATTGTAAACTTTTATTCAAGCAAGGTCAAAAAATTGAATACAAATATCGTCGTGGAGATGATAAACACATAGAATTTGGGTTAGTTCAAGAATTAGATGCAAACATACCTGGAGTAGTAAAAGGGAAAGTGTATCTTCTTAATCATCAATACCCTGGAAACACAGATATAAACAAAGTCCTGCTAACACAAGATGCTACTCAATATTCCCCCCGTTTTCCCGATCCTGTAAAATTTCAAATTAGTTATGAAAATGATAAATGGAAGTTTGATTATTACTATGATGTTTCAGGTACAACACTTCAAGGTGAAGGTAAATGTATAAGCTCTAAAACAGCAAGAGGAAAGCTTGAATATCCTAATAAGAATCAAGGTTACAGTGTAATTTTTTCAGCGTATTGAATAATAAAACCTTCGTTTTCTTTACATATCACATATCTAGTTGTAGGTTGGGTTAAGAAACGAAACCCAACACAACTTAAGGGGCGTTGCATATTTGCGCATTGGAATTATTGTTTTAGAGAAAGAGGAAGTAAAAGCTGGGATTTACCTTTTCTGCAAAGATTCATCCCTTAGTTTAGCAACGCCACTTACAGCGGTTTAATGATGAATAAACCACAATCATACTGACTCCTTACTCATTACTCCTTACTCCTTACTCCTTACTCATTACTCCTACAACAGTTTTGTGGTCTACTCAACTGAAAAGCACTGTAAGGAGTAGGGGAGTAGGGGAGCGGAGGAGTAGGGGAGTAATTTGTCTGCCTTTGGATGCGTTACGCCATCGCTTTTCATGTCGCGCAGCGTTTCATGTCGGCTCTTAGCCGAAAACAGCACCCTACTGACTTCTGACTCCTCAATTAATCAATTCTCAAATTAAACGGTAAACGAGTATAAATCCCATAAGGATCGTTCATCGCTCTCAAACTAGCTAACTCCTCCTGCAACTTTTGAAATTCTGCTGTTAGCGGGTCTAAAGGAGTATTAGATACACCAACTTCCACACCCGAAAGACTGCGGAAAATCCGTTGCTCCAAACTACGAGACTTAGGATATTCCTCAACTTTCCAACTATCTCCCAGTTCAGCTTTTTCCGCAGCAACTTTAATAGCAACTTCTATCCCACCAATTTCATCAACCAAACCTAACTCTTGAGCATCAGCACCAGACCAAACTCTACCTTGAGCAATTTCCGCCACTTTTTCCTTTGATAACTTACGAGCAGTTGCTACATTTGTAATAAACCGCTCGTAAATTGAATCCACCATCTTTTGAATCAAAACTAACTCCTCTTCGGTTTTAGGACGAGAATTAGAATTCAAATCTGCAAACTTACCAACTTTCACCACATCCCAAGTAATCCCATTTTCATTAGCTAGTTCTTGAACATTGAACAACACACCAAAAACGCCTATTGAACCAGTAACAGTAGTCGGTTCAGCAACTATTTGCTCTGCATTCATAGCAATCCAATATCCACCAGAAGCAGCTATATTACCCATAGATACAATCACAGGTTTTTCCTCACTAATAAGCTTGACTTCCCTACCAATCACTTCTGATGCTGATGCACTTCCTCCTGGACTATTAACTCGCAACACCACTGCCTTCACTTTGTCGTCAAGTCGTAGTCGTCGCAATTCCTTTGCTAGACGATCGCCTCCTACCTGTCTGGGAGTACCAGCACCATTAACTATTTCTCCTTCAGCGTAAACTACAGCAATTTTATTTTTGCTTTTTACATTCCCACTGAGAGTTTCTGCAACTTTTGGTAGTTTGCCATAGTTGTTAAGACTAATTTGTGTGAAAGTTTTATCGTCCTCTTCTTTGCCAGTTAGTTGTTTAAGTTTTGTCAGAACTTCATCGTAGTAAGCTACTCTATCTACTAACTTAGTTTCTAAACTGGTATTCGCCATCAATATACCCTGATTATTAGCGATATCCTGTAACTTCCGTGTTGTTAACTTTCGACTTGTAGCGATTGCTTGTAGATATTGACCCCAAATATTCTGTAATAATTGGAAAGTTTGCTGTCGGTTCTCCGGACTCATTTTTTCTAGGATAAAAGGTTCAACAGCAGACTTATATTTACCCACTCTTGTTACCTGAACTCCGATGCCAAATTTATCTAATGCACCACTCAAGAACATAGTTTGAGAACTTAAACCATTGAATTCTACAGCACCAAAAGGATTAATCACAATTTCATCTGCTACTGAACCTAAGTAATATTCTCTTTCTGTCCAGTCCATATCATAAGCAATGATAGTTTTGCCAGTTTCTCGGAACTGTTGAAGTGCTTGCCGTATTTCTTGTAGATTTGCTAATCCTGTTGCTCCTGGAGTGTTGCTACCTTTAATGTAAATGCCGATTATTTTTTCATCTTCGGCAGCAGTATTGATAGTATTAATTACTTTTCGGAGGGTGATGGTTGTAGGTTGGTCGCTGGATAAAGCTTCTTGGAGTGCTTCCCCAGTAGAGGATATGGGTCGAGTATCTGTAATATTTGTAGCAAGGTCGAAGACTAAGATTGATTTATCTTGAACTTGTGGACCTACATCTTTGGTTTTGCTGGCGATGGAAACGACAAAAAATATTAATCCGCCAAATCCGAATCCGATAATTAGAGTAATTCCTAGTATGCTGCCAATTAGACTGGCAAAAGTGTATTTGAAGAAATCTTTCATGTTTCTAGTGGGAGTTGCTTGTTGGGAAATTAACCATTTGGTATTAGTTAATTATCGCCTACGATTTGAATTTATTGAATTTGAGCTTGTAGTAGACTATCTCAGCTAAAGCAGTGGAATAGATTTTTGGGAAAAAACTCAATTTACAAAGGGTTAAGGAATTTTTGGTAGTGGCGTGACACGCCTAAAATATTGCAATAGTAGGGGCCGGTTCTAGTTCAAATTAATACATCAACATTCAATCAAATTAACCCGCCCTAATGCACATTAGCTCTTCTGTGTCGGTTTACTACTACAATTTTAATTTGTTTGATTTGAGGATAAAAGTTTTGTTTGAATTTTAATTTAAGATACTACTAAACAACAAATTATTAATGAGGTTACCTTCTGAAAATTAAAGGGATATACCAAATTTAATTTTTATTACTAACGTCGTGTGTAAGTAAGTTGAATTTATTTATCAACAGCAAAAACGATTTTTTCAGAGATGATAATTCAAGGGTATTTGCTAGTAGTAACTTAAATTTATCTTCTGGTATGACATTACCGAGGGCAACAAAGCACTTTAAAGCACTTTTAATTTTTTAATTGTTGAATTGATGTCATAACTAATGCTTTGTTTTTATGTTAATCTTTCCAAAGTTCGAGATTTTTTCAGTTCTAATAAATTAGTATTGCCCGTACAAAATAGAACTGTCGTTATTTCTGCAATTAATATATCTACTAATAAATTTAGAGATTCTTCTGATTCGACTGCTGCTTGAAGAAATGGCCAAGCTAATCCACCTAAGTCTGCACCGAGAGCGATCGCCTTTGCCACGTCTAACCCATTTCGTAATCCTCCAGAAGCAATTAGAGGAATCTCTGAGTTCAGACTACGGATAGCACTAATACATTCTGCTGTGGGTAAACCCCAATTAGCAAAAGTATTCCCTAACCTACGCTGACGAGTATCTGTAGCTCGTTCACCTTCAATTTTTGCCCAAGAAGTCCCTCCAGCTCCCGCAACGTCAATCGCTGCTACTCCTGCATCAATTAGCTTTTTGGCCATTTTCTGAGAAATGCCATTACCTACTTCTTTAGCAATTACTGGCACTGGCATTTTGTAGCACAATTTTGATATTTTGTCAAGAATACCTCGGAAATTAGTATCACCTTCAGTCTGAATACACTCTTGGAGAGGATTAAGATGTAAAATTAGGGCATCTGCCTGTAAAATATCAATGGCTTGTTGGCACTGGTCAATACCATAATCATAATTTAATTGGACAGCTCCTAGGTTAGCAAAAAGGAGAATATCAGGAGCAAGCGATCGCACAGCAAAGGTATCAGCTACCTGGGAGTTTTCTACAGCTACCCGTTCGGAACCAACTCCCATCGCTATTTTATAGTGTTGGGCAACTTTGGCTAACCGATAATTAATCATTTTTGCTTGTTCAGTGCCACCTGTCATCGAAGATATTAATAATGGCGCACCCAGTTCCTTCCCAAGAAATGTGGTTGTTATATCTATTTCACTGCGATTTAGTTCTGGTAAACAAGAGTGGGTAAAACGGTAACGGTCTAACCCATTGGTGGTTTGATTAAATTGGACATCTGATTCTAAGCAGATTCGTAGATGGTCTGCTTTGCGGGATTGAGTTTGTGAGATTGAGTTCATCAGTTTTGCCATTACAAGTTCAGACAGAAGTTCATCAAAAAACTTATTTATCTCAATATACTATTTATAAGTAATTAGCAAATTGGGCATCACCATTTTGGATAACTGGACAGGACTTACCCAAAATAAATATTTTTACATGAGAGTAAACTATGTTTTACTCTCCTTTTATCGATCATTTTTCTTTAGCCCCTATCTATAAATTACTGTGCTTGACTAATATCATGTCCGGATAATTAGTGATAAAAAAATTTTTGTTTGTAGTAGGGCTTTAGCCCTATCTATATATCATCGGGCTAAAGCCCTACTACGAGCTGTAATTATAACTATTCAACCGGACATGATATAACATATCACTCTATTATTCTTGATAAAAAATTTACTCTAATAAAAAGGAACTAAAATGACAGAAAAAAAACCAGAAATTACTATCTATACTGATGGTGCTTGTAGTGGAAATCCCGGTCCTGGTGGTTATGGTATAGTTCTCTTATCTGGTAAACAGCGCCAAGAATTATCTGGAGGCTATAAGTTAACTACTAATAACCGTATGGAATTAATGGCAGCAATAGTAGGATTAGAAGAACTAGAATTTCCTTCTATAGTTACCTTATATACTGACTCTAAATATATAGTTGATGCTGTTACAAAAGGTTGGGCAAAACGTTGGCGAGCTAATGGTTGGAAACGGAATAAAAAAGATAAAGCAATGAATCCCGATCTATGGGGAAAATTATTAGATTTATGCGAAAAACATGAAGTAGAATTTTCTTGGGTACGGGGTCATTCTGGAAATATAGAAAATGAGTGTTGTGATAAATTAGCAGTAAAAGCTTCTCAACAAGTAGATTTAGCTTTAGACTCTGGTTATAATTAAGTAAAATTACGGAAATTATGATTAAATAAATAAAAGTTTATTACCACAGAAAAAAAGGGTTATTGCAATAACCCTATTGATTTCTATCCCATAAGTCTGTAATAATTAAAGCTTAGTTAGGTCAAGATTAAGTTAAACGCTAATACTAATCACATTTGCTAACTCGTTTTTTAATCAATCAGTCAATAGCCACCTCAGTATAGGGGTGGTTATTTTAATAGTAATTATATCATGTCCGGTTAAACATTTACAGCAGATTCGGTGGTATGTGAGGTACAAATATTAAATATAAAATCTTTATAGCACAGGTATCTTGCCTATGAGAGGCGTATCTCATTCAGAGATAATTATCCAACTATTTGTGAAATTTTTACAGTTAAATGGTATTAGGATAGAGGGCAGAAAGAAGATATAATATAATTTATTAGACATCTGCGAAAATCAAAAATAAAATCAATTCTTATCCATAAATTATCAATTACTGGATAATTAATAATTAAATAACTAAATAATTAAACAGTTTAGGTTAAAAGCCTCCCCTTTCAAGGGGAAAAAGCGGT
>NZ_JBNHEP010000266.1:0-7401 GCF_050015995.1 Dapis brunnea BLCC-M229
CAATTAAATAATTAGATGATTCAAGCCTTGAAGCCTCCCCTTTCAAGGGGAAAAAAGCGGTCGTTTGCGGAGCAGTCCGTTAGGATGGGATGCCGAGGTCTCCTCGGCATATCCAATCGACCAAGAGAGCGGTCGTTTGCGGAGCAGTCCGTTAGGATGGGATGGCGAGGTTTCCTCGCTTGCCTCCAATCGACCAAGAGAATAAATTTTTTCCTTAAACGTCAATCCTCTCCCTAAAAGGGAGAGGTAATTATCAATTATTCATTATCAATTATCCATTAATGAAGCTCGTCTTGTCTTGAAAGCAGAAATTATTATTGATATATTCGAGATAATTTTTGGCATAAATAAGTAGCTCTTCAGTTAATATAAGTATTCTGAAAAACAATCCTGAGTTAATTCTCAAAAAAATTGAGTTCTGATAATAGCTGAATGGTTACTAGCTAAGATAGCAATCCTCGGTAGGTTAGTTAACAAAATATTCGCAGCATTTAGGAAATATATCACTTTAAAAAAAGAATGCTACAAAAATGTGCATCTCGATTGGATACTCTTAAAAAGAGCTGCTCCAATTCATTTTATACAGCTATATCTATCATTTTTCCCTTTTTTTTGAATATTTACTTCAACTTCGGTCTTCCAACTTCGGTCTGATATACGGACATTGGATGCAAAGTCTCTACCATTTGTAACAAACATTTATCACGCTTGGTAATAGGGGTTCAACAATTAATAATTAAATAATTATGGTTTAAAGCCTCTCATGAGCAAGGAGAAAAAGCGGTCGTTTGCGGAGCAGTCCGTTAGGATGGGATGGCGAGGTCTCCTCGCCATATCCAATCTCCCCTTGAGAAAAGAAATAATATTTCCGATAATTCAATTCCCGTACGGTTTTAACCAGAGGTAATTATCAATTATCCATTATCCATTAATGAACTCTTCTTATAACAGATAGGATTGGCTAAAAGGAATTTTTTTTCTTCTCAAGGGGAGATTGGATATGGCGCACTTCGGAGCGGCTCTGCATTTAGAGGGAAACTTCCCCATCCCATCCTACTCCAAGCTCCGCAATTCAAGTCGCTCCGCGAAACGCCGACCCGGGGTCGCACCGCTTTTCCCTCAAACCCAGAGCTTAGTACCTTTTAATATGTTAAAGCTATATTGTTCAGATATCAGAGAGGTAAATAGTCAAATTGGTCAAACATAAATCATTTAATTTAATCAACCATTCCTGGCAGTCAATTATTCAATTTGTTAGTTTGTTTTGTCTTTGCTGCTTCCTGGTCATTAGTTGTAGTCAACCTCAGAATAACCCTGATAATACCCTAACTACAGAAACAAATACAAATCGCATTACTATCGGCACAACTTTAAAACCTCGGACTATTGACCCTGCAGATGCCTACGAAGTAATATCCGGTAACTTACTCTATAACTTAGGCGATCGCCTCTACGGTTACAAGTTAGGAACAACGGAACTTGTACCCCAACTAGCAACAGAAATGCCAAAAATTAGTGAAGATGGCACGACATATACTATTCCTATTCGTCAAGGGGTAATATTCCATGACGGTACTCCCTTCAACGCCGAAGCAATGGCCTTTTCTTTCAAACGTTTTATTAAAAATAGTGGTCCACCTTCTTCTTTGTTAACCAATACGGTTGAGTCAGTAGAAGCTACAGGAGAATATCAATTAACAATTAAGTTGAAAAAACCCTTTGCAGCTTTCACTCCTTTATTAGCATTTTCTGGTCTATGTGCTATTTCCCCACAAGCCTATACAATAGGTGAAAGTCAATTTAAACCCGATACATTTATTGGCACTGGTCCCTATAAATTAGCTGAGTATGGTACTGACGTTTTACGGTTAGATACATTTGAAAATTATTGGGGAGAAAAAGCAAAAAATCAAGGGATTGACATTCAAATATTTTCTAGTTCAGCCAACCTATTTAATGCCTTTAAAACAGGAGCTATTGATGTAGCTTATTTTTCTCTAGATACCGACCAAATTACTAATTTAGAAGCAGAAGCTACCCGTCAAGGATGGCAAGTAATTTCTACAGATGGTAAAACAGTTAATTACATGGTTTTAAATCTCAACTCAGAACCATTAAACAACAAAGCAGTTAGACAAGCTTTAGCATCTATTATTGATAGAAACTTACTAAATGAACGAGTTTTACAAGGAAAAGCCGAACCAGTGTATAGTCTAATTCCGACAAAATTTAATGGCTATAAACCAGTGTTTCAAGAAAACTATGGAGATGGAAATTTTAACAAAGCCAAGGAATTATTAAAAACAGCAGGATATTCTCCAGAAAAACCAGCAAAAATAGAAATTTGGTATGCTGCAAATTCCACTAAAAGACAATTAACAGCCAGTACATTAAAAGCATCTGTAGAGCAAAAACTAGAAGGTTTAATGGAATTAGAATTGAATAGCGTAGAAGCAGCTACCGCCTTTAAAAACTTAGATAAAGGAGTATATCAAACATTTATCTTAGACTGGTACGGAGACTTTATTGATGCAGATAACTATATCCAACCATTTTTAGAATGTACCAAAGGTTCAAAAGAAAAAGGTTGTGAACAAGGAGCTAGTCAATTTCAAGGTTCATTTTATTATAGCGATCAGATAAATCAATTAATCCAACAACAACGTCAAGAGCAAAACCAAGAAAAACGCCAAGCTATTTTCATAGAAATTCAACAATTATTAGGAGAAGATGTTCCTTTCATCCCATTATGGTTAGATAAAGATTATATATTTGCTCAGAAAAATATTAGCGGAGTTAGTTTAGAACCGACTCAGCAATTTCCCTTCTCGACAATTAATAAATCATAACTAACAAGTAAGCATTCAGCCGTTAGCTAATAGCTATTAGCTATTAGCTATTAGCTATTGTTATTAGTGCGCGATAAAAGCTTTATTAATTGAACCAGAATTCAATCTGACGACAAAAGTTGGCTATCTTGACCTTACAGTCTATATTCATTTTAACCGCATTCTCAAGGGTAGGGCTGTTTCAAAAAGCAAGAATTTAGCTTTTTTGGGTGCAGGAGGGATTTGGAGGTAGAAAAATGGCAAAATACAACTAAATATAGCAATCCCCTGTATATTTGTGTATAAAAATCTTACCGCTTTTAGGGAACACTTAACTGGGAACACTTAACAGGTGAGAGTGTCGGTTTTTTTTATCTACTTTTTGATTACCCGCAACCTATGCACGGATTGCTATAACTCCCTTATGGAAGGAATTAGCTAACTAAAGCCTAACTGATTATTCTCATGAGTACGGCTATGCAGGACTAATAATTGATTAATGGACAATGATGATTGTGGGATAAATTTGATGATTTTGAGACAAACTAGGAACGAATTTCTCCCCATCTCCCCATCTCCCTATCTCCCCATCTCCCCATCTTCACAGGGGTAGGTTTTTTACCTTTGATCTAAAAGAAGAGGGGGAAGAGGGGGAGGAGGGGGGAGTTTATAGGTATTTATTGTATAAAAAAGTACATTTTTTTGATGATTTTATATTGAATTAAGATGATTTTATATTGAATTAAAGGGAGCGATCGCTCCTTTGTTAAAAACCTACCCCTGTAAATCTCCCCATCTCCCCATCTCCCTATCTCCCTATCTGTATTTCAAGAGAATGAAACAGCCCTGTCTCCTTAAGGGCGAGGTATTATTGCTAAGAGCTGACAGCTAATAGCTGAATGCTTACATTAACAATATTGTTCTTCTGGGTACATCCTATGATTTTTGAATAATAAAGAAGAAAAGTCTAGAGTAGAAACCATAATCTAGTTTTCCTTATTCCTTAATTATTAAAAGTAGAGTTGCCCACCCTACCTGACAAGCTATAATCAAAACTAAGGTAGAAAAACTACTTGATTTACCGAAAAACTGGGTCTCAACTATGGTAGTAAGCACAATAGAGATACCAACGCAGCAATAAACATATTAGTCGCGGGCGGGCAGTCCGAGACATTAAACGGACATGGAGGCCAGTGTAAGACTACTGCCAAAGTAGCAGCAGCCTGTGAAACGTCAACCCACTGAAGAGCTAAGGCTCACTATGAATCTCCGCGCCTTTAGGCTGGAGCGGATGTCAACACCGAAAAAGTTCGGGAGTTTGGTAGCCCCGTCTTTTCAAAGCCGGGTGGACGCAACCCTAGTCAAGGAGAAATGCCGGCTCTTCTCAAACCGTAAAAAGTTGGGTTCCGCGGAGGGCAAGTAATCCCAGGACGCCCTCGCCTATAGAAGTCGGGTAGTACCCAGAAAGAAAAAAATAAGTAGCCTGAAGCAAAAGCAACAGGCTAGATGATCGGTGCTAGAAATGGGTTTTGAGTGACCCTTTCAGGTATAGCCGGGAGAATCTGCGCGTCTTTAGACCGCAGAGTCTCAAAAATCTCTATTCCTCAAGATTTACTCGATCTTACAGAAAATCAATTATTCAAAATTTCCTTACCCTACCAGCTATAACTTTTCGGTAAAAAATAAGAAAGATTTAGGAGCCAAACACCAGAATTAACCCATAGCAAATTTCATCTCAATCAGGTACACTACTTGCGGACAAGATGCCCGCACTGGATAGGTTTGAACCTTAATATTTGTACCTCTTCCTTGGAATATACTGTATCTGTTTTTTCTATTCCTTCTTACTTCTTTATTCTTCCTTGTGCCAAAAACTAACGTAAAAAACAACTAACCATCCATAACACCAAAAAAGTTACCAAAGTAATAAATATTTCTGTTGTTAAACCAGTCGCCAAAGCACTCAGTATTCCCCCTAAAATCAACCCAAAAATTAAACCACCAACTGTCAACAAAACAGCACGGCCAAACTTATTTTCTTTGCGGTTAAGGAAATAAAGACAACCACCAACTCCCAAAGCCAAAGTTAGCTGCAAAGTAGAAGCTTGACTAACCCCAGAATAAATACTAATTGCACCTAAGACCACATATATACCAGTAGGCCATAGAATATCAGCTTGACTAGGAGTATCAATCAAATTCTGTACCCAAACAGGTGCTTGATTAGTTGGCCCTGAAGTCAAACTATCAGGGTCTTTTTTTGTTTGCTTCTCTGGAAACCTAATACGCTCAGGCACTTTAATTTTTCCTTCTTGACGCAACCTTAGACGGTCCATCAAAATAGCATCATAAGCAGCCTCAATATTTTCCATAACTTTCCGATCCTCACCATGCTGTTGCTTCAAACGTTCCTTTGCTGCTTGAATTTCCTCAAAAGAAGCATCTTCAGTGAGACCAAGTTGTTGATAATGACTCTGATTGCTCATAGGGATTTATTAATAATCTTTTAAACTGTGACACAATATTCAATTATAGTATTTTAATCTTATCCACTTTTCCAGAAATATGCCTAGTTAACTCTACAAATAAGTACCTGTGCAAAATTAATTTAACATTGGTCATTTGAGTTATCAGTTATCAGTTATCAGTTATCAGTACCGACCGCTGAAAGAGTCGGCTAGAAATCCGAAATTTCCTTTTTTATCCCCTGGAAAGGGGAGGGTTGAGACCTTATTTCTTGGTCAGCAGGGAACAGCTTAACTAAGAACAGAGAACAAAAAATATACTTCTGCACTTATAGTAGTATATCTAAAAATAATTTTACCTACCTACTTAACCTGACCATCAAATATAGAATTAATTTTGCTTGACTTGCTTGACTACTTAACCTCTGCATAAATTACTGAATAATCTTAATGCTTAACATTATTTTACCAGCTATCAAAAAACAAATTCTCAAGTCTGAGGTTAACACAAAGGAAAACAAAAAAATGATTTCAAGATACAAAAGGCAGAGCTTTGCTACAAAAGTATTTGATTTTGGTTACATAAAAAAAGTAATCTCAGAACTAGAGTTTCCTCTGCCAAAAACCTATTTATTTAGTAATTAAATAGGTAGTGGTCTATCAATTTTGAAATGATGGCTTGAGACACTTACTTGGAAGACAATGGAGGAAAGTAGACAAAGGAGAAAATTTGGTAGTGGTATAAATCAGTTATCAGTTATCAGTTATCAGTTATCAGTTATCAGTTAAATATTTTTTCTAGTTTTATCACACGTAACAAAGTAAGAATTTGACTTCTAACTTCTAACTTCTGACTTCTGACTTCTGACTTCTGACTTCGTTAACACCAGGTACTTACTTCTGACTTAATCCCAGCCACTAACTATTCCTGACCACTGCACCTTTTTCTGTTTTTCACGCCGATAAGAGAAAAAGTAGTCCGGTTGTTGATAAGTACAATAAGGAGCGATCGCCACCTGTTGATTACCAATACCTAATTGTTCCAATTGCAAGATATTAACCAAACGAACATCTAAGCGAACTTTTCCAGGTTCAGGATCGGATGAAATTGGCGAATTTGGCAACAGCTCCAGAAAATGCAAAATATCTTCAATACTTGCCTTCCCTGTTTCTGGAAAAATAGTCACTCCCACTTGAGCTGCCACCTCTTCAGAGACTTGATAAACCTCTCCAGCAATAGCAGGGCCAAGCACAACTAACAAATCAGATAATTTACTTCCGTGGGCCTCAAAACCTGCCAATGCCACCGGAACAATTTTGGCAGCAGTACCACGCCACCCGGCATGAATGGCTGCGACTTGTCCAGTTTTTTGGTCAGCAATTAGAACAGGAACACAGTCAGCAGTACATACCCAAACTGCTTGTTTGGCTTTTTCAGTTAGCAGACCATCAGCTTCGGCATAATTTGCTTCAGTTTCAAGAGTAGATTTCTGTGCTGTAAGTATAGTATTGCCATGTACTTGCTTGACACGAAATACCTCAGCAGAGGGATGTAATATATCTACTAATTCTGTTGGTGTGTTAGGGAAAAAATGGTGAGTAAAAAAACCATGAGGCCAGTTTTGTAAAAGGCTACAGGTTAGGTAAGGTAGTCCTTGCCATTTTTGCCAATGCCAAGTTATATCATTTTTACTCAAAGCTTGGTAGTATTTGTTTAATTTTTGTGAATCAGAGCTGACTATAGTCATTAGAATCAAAATTATTGTTTGTAGTTTTGATTATTATTGTCACATCCTTCCCGACTATGCTGCACTAGGATTTTTTTTATGGTATCTCTAGTGCTTCAGGGAATGAAATAACTATTGCTCTATCCGCAATAGAAGGAAAAATTCCACATCCACCTTTGGAGTGCTTCAGGGAATGAAATAACTATTGCTCTATCCGCAATAGAAGGAAAAATTCCACATCCACCTTTGGAGTGCTTCAGGGAATGAAATAACTATTGCTCTATCCGCAATAGAAGGAAAATTCCACATCCATCTTGGAGTGCTTTAGGGAATGAAATAACTATTGCTCTATCCGCAATAGAAGGAAAATTCCACATCCAT
>NZ_JBNHEP010000266.1:7501-28817 GCF_050015995.1 Dapis brunnea BLCC-M229
ATCCGCAATAGAAGGAAAATTCCACATCCATCTTGGAGTGCTTTAGGGAATGAAACTACTATTGCTCTATCCGCAATAGAAGGAAAATTCCACATCCATCTTGGAGTGCTTTAGGGAATGAAACTACTATTGCTCTATCCGCAATAGAAGGAAAATTCCACATCCATCTTGGAGTGCTTCAGGGAATGAAATAACTATTGCTCCATACGCAACGCAATATGAAGAGAAAACTTTGGTAGCAGAATCTGTCAAGATTTTACCGAACGGTATATGTATTTATGCAGAGTAAAAAAAATTGTCACAATTTAATCAACAAAAATTCATCAACTCCCTATCAAATATTCAGAGAGCCAGAATATCCCAGATATCCAACCCCTCAACTCCCCATCATCTCCACATTTTTTCTAACATCCCCTCAACAAATCAAACCCTTTGGCAACTAATTGACTCAGGAGCATCACCAGGAACCATAGTCATAGCCACCCAACAAACAGCAGGGCGAGGACAATGGGGACGAAACTGGATATCAAGCATAGGCGGACTATATATGTCAGTCGCCCCCAACATATCAATATCCCAAACCCCACAACTAACCCTATCCACAGCTTGGGGTATAGCCTCAAATTTGCAAGATTATGGTGTACCAGTAAAAATTAAGTGGCCTAACGACTTAATCTTAGAAAATCGAAAATTAGGTGGCATCCTCACAGAAACCAGAATAAACAAGAAAAAAATTTCTCAAGCAATAATTGGTATTGGAATTAACTGGGCTAATTCTGTGCCAGACACAGGCATTAATCTGCAAAGCTATTATAGAAACCAGTCTCAACCAGAAATATTCTCTCTAGAAATGTTAGCTGCAATAGTCTTTCATGGAGTAGACTCTGGCATTAAACAACTTTCAGAATCAGGAATAGAAAGTATTTTACCCGCCTATACTCAACTACTAATAAATATAGGGCAGGAAGTAGTAGTAGAAGATCGTATTGGAGAAGTTGTAGGAGTGACCAATAGTGGGGAGTTAAAAGTCAAAATTAACCCAAACCCAGCGACCTTAAATACTCAGTCTCAAATATTCTCCTCAGAAATAAATCTAAAACCAGGTACAATCAGTCTGGGCTATGGCCAAATTAGTAGGGGAGTAGGGGAGTAAGGGAGCTTACAAGGGTATTTTTTTACCTTTGATGTAAAAGAGGTGTGGGAAATGTGGGAAGTGTGGGGAGAGGGAGAAGTTTTTAGCTATTTTTTTTATAAAGAAACATATTTTTGCTGAGATTTTATACTGAATAAAAGTGATTCCTCACCCCTCAGGGCTAATTCATTGTGGTGAGAGAATATTTACAACCTTACATGCCTTATATGTAAGAGATTTCAAAAGATACAATTTTTCTCTAGTGACAATAAATTAACCCTGTCGGCTCAAGCCGTATGGTTGAAATACTGAAGTTTACTTTTTTCATCCCCCATCCAAGCAGAGCTAATTCTTTGTCGTCGTAGAATATTCACAACCCTAGTATTTTTGGTTAACTAATTCTAGCAAGATGTACAAGATTTCAAAGGATAAAATTTTTCTCTAGTAATAATAAATTGACCTTACCCTATCCAAGGGAAGGCTATTGACCTAATTTTTTAGTCATAAAGCCAAAAAAAATAATATTATCAAAGTCAAAATTGATTAAACTGTATAAATTGTTCAAAAAAAGCAACCTAAATAGTGTGAGGAGATAATGTCGCTAGAAAACCAAAACCAATCAGTTGAGTTGAACACCAAACCACAAGAAACAACTCCAGAGCAGAACCAAAAGCAAGATTCGATCCAGACCAAACTTCTAACTCACAAATCACTCATGCAGCTAGGTTGTTGTCTAGCTAGTTTAGGGATGCTGAGTAGAGGTATGGTTTTAGCCGAGATGGTTTTGGAAATAGAAGTATATGACTATGAACCATCATATCAACCCGCCCCAGTAGATAGTTATTCTCCCCAAACATCCTATTCAGCACCATCCTATTCACCAGAACCCTACTACGAACCAACACCATCATATCAACCCGCCCCATATTACGAACCAGAACCTTATTATTCTCAACCCTACTACGAACCAACACCATCCTATTCACCCGCGCCATATTACGAACCAGAACCATATTACTCTGCTTCACCTAGCTATTCTGAACCATATTATTACGAACCAGAACCGGAACCTTACTATTCTCAACCAGCACCAACTTATTACGAACCAGAACCATCTTACTATTCTCAACCAGCACCAAGTTATTATGAACCGGAACCTTATTACTCCCAACCAGCGCCAACTTATGAACCGGAACCCGAACCTGACAATACTATCTATCTACCCAAAAGTCTGTATGTAGCACCTCCGACAAATACTAACCTTAACCTTTCAAAGAAACCCAAAAATGACTTACCGCCCCTAACATTACCAAAACCTGAGAAACTTTATTACTATGATGGTTCGACTAACGCTTATATAGATGATACAAATTACAAAGTCGGTGCAACTGAAAGTTATGAAGCACCAAGTACAGTAGTTTTCTCAGAACGTTCCACAGGAGAAGTTGCTCAATATCCAACAAGTAATAAAAATTGGAGTGCTGTCGCCGAAAATAATAATAATTGGAGCGCTCCGACTCAGACTAATAACTGGAGTGCAACTACCGCAACAAATAATTGGAGTGCTCCTGCTCAAACTTCATCTAATAATTCCTGGAATGGTGGAACTCAGCAAAATTATTATTCTCAAAATAGCTACCAAAATTCCTCCTACGATAATAGCTATTACTCCTCCAACAATAGTTATTATTCAGGTTCTTCTGGTTATAGTCAAACAAGTTACTACTCAAACTCATACTCCAGTCAAAGTGGTTATTACTCCAGCACCTCCTATGCTCCATACTACTCAGACTCTTCTCAAGGAGTAGAAGTCGCAGCGGTATTGCCAGCTCAAGTGCAGGGTTTATTTCATAACCCCATGTCGCAGTCAGGTTTAGCTTATTACAAACGTACCATGCGACCTCCCGCAGTACCCGGCAATGGTAATACCCGGTTAATATTCCCTCTATCTATTCCAGCACCCATCACCTCATTATTTGGTTGGAGAGAACATCCAATATTAGGCTATAAAAAATTTCACACGGGAACAGACTTAGGCGCACCAACCGGAACCCCAGTAGTTGCCACTTATGGAGGTCAAGTAGCGATCGCTGACTGGTTAGGTGGTTATGGTGTGACTGTCGTGCTAGACCACCAGAGAAAATCATTGGAAACTCTCTATGGTCACTTATCAGAAATTTTTGTGAAACCAGGAGAGTTTGTACAACAGGGTGAAGTTATTGGGAGAGTTGGTAATACGGGAATGTCTACAGGTCCCCACTTACATTTTGAAATGCGACAGTTAACTAAAGATGGATGGGTAGCGAAAAACCCAGATAGTCATATTGAATTTGCCTTAGCAAATTTGATGACAGCATTGAAGGTGACCGAAATACCGCCTGTACCCGAAGTTAGTATTAATGAGTTGCTGAAGCAGACTAAAGAATTAAATTCTGGTTTGCCACAACTTCCACCTTTACCACCAGGGTTTGAAGTACCTATTCCTGACTTAGAGCCACCAATTTTTGAGTTGACAAAAGATTCAGAAAAATCTGATGAAGATGTCAAAATTAGTTTAAATGAGCAGGAGAAAAAAGTGGTGGAATAAAGGAAATAAGCCGACTTTCAGCTATCAGCTTGATTAGATTTAATTATATGAGTTGAAAAATCAAAATCGTCGCTCTTGTAGTTCAATTATCTGATTGAAAATGTAGTATGGGTTAAACGAATTATTACTTCATTTATTAAAAAGCTGAGAGCTGACTGCTAATAGCTGTTTGCGCAGCATTCCGGAACGGAAATGCTTACAAATAAAGTTAGTTTAATAGGGAAAAATTGGCAAAACTCCTAGCTTTTGTAGGTTGGGTTAAGCGCCAGCGCAACCCAACAAAAACCTATATATAGTAATCATATTTCAGTTGTGAGATTTTAGTGCTAATTAGGAGTCGTAGGGGCGATTCGCGAATCGCCCCTACAGGAGTCAGAATATAAAAGGGTTTTGATTTATCTTAGTCGTTCTTAAATTCTATCAAAATCATTCCTAATTCCTATATGTTGGATTTCGGCTCCTCAACCCAACCTACATAGTAAGCAATTACTCTAATTTAATGAGTTAGAATATGAAAATAATATCAGGGGCAACCACTGAAAAATAACCAAAACTTTAAATATCAGAACTAATTATTATTATGGAAGACAAGAAAATTTGGATTATTGCCGATGAAACTTATTCAGAAACTTCTGGAGGAAAAATTTCTGTAGATACGGGACCTGATTATGAAGAATCTTCCCAATCAAGTAGAAAAAGATTTCAGGTTAAAGCAGAAGATTTGAAACGAGAAATGTCTGAATTTCTCAAAGTTATTGAAGATGTATTTGACCAGAAAGATCGAGAATCTTCTAATGTTAAATTACAAGAAATAGAATTATCAGTTGAAATTAATGGGGAAGGTCAAGTTACTTTATTTGGTATTGGTGGAAAAGCAGGAAGTAAAGGGGCAATTAAATTAAAATTAGTACGAAAGGAGTCTTAAAGTATGGCAAGAAATTGGGCTATTTGTGTTGGAATTAATCATTACGATAATATGCCAACTCTTCAATATGCTCAGAGAGATGCTGAATTAATGCGGGATTATTTTCTCAATGAGGCAGGTTTTGAGAAAGTTTATTTATTTACGGATAATTCACCCCCAATTAATGATGCAGGTAAACCTTTTAATTCCCAACCAACTTATGGCACTCTTCAAAGATTTTTACGAGTAAGATTTAACAAGGAATTTTTATCTGCTGGTGATAATTTTTGGTTCTTTTATAGCGGTCATGGAATGCGTTTTAATGACCGAGATTATTTAATGCCTGCTGATGCTGACCCTCATCCAGATGGAGTAGAAGATACTGCTATTCCTCTTTATTTTGTGACAGAAAGGTTAAGGCGATGTGGAGCAGATAATGTTATTTTATTCTTGGATGCTTGTCGCAGTCAGGAAAGTTCAAAAGGTAAAGGTATAGGTATAGGTGAAGAAAAACAGAAAGGTGTAATTACATTTTTTTCTTGTAGTCCTAATGAAAGGTCTTATGAAATTGAGGATGAAAGAATACAACAGGGTTCTTTTACTTATGCTTTACTAGAATCTTTAAGAATTCAAGGTGAAGGTAATTGTGCCACTGTTGAAAGGTTATATAATCGTCTAAGTTATCGAGTGGCTGATATTAATCGTCAGTTTAGAAAGCCTCGGCAAACTCCCTATTCTATTGTTGAACCTGCTACTAAATATCATTTAATATTGTTGGAAAAACAGGCAACTGAACAAGATATTGCTACTCTCAGAGAAGAGGCATTAGAAACAGAAAATGAGGGTAATATAGAATTAGCAGAACAATTATGGACTCGCGTTTTAGCAGTTTCTCCTGCCAATGAAAAAGCTTTAAAAGCTCTGAGAAGAATTTGGCAGAAGCAGGACAATATAAAATCAGGTAGAAATTCTGAAAATTCTGGTGAACAAGAAACAAAATCTACAGGAGATAAAGCTGCTAATTTGAGTTCAAAAGAGACAGATGAAGATTCAAAAAATGATGAAATAGAATTACTTTCTGACAAAAATGTAGACTATACCAGACTCCGCAACCTCCTCGCTAATGGTAAGTGGAAAGAGGCAGACCAAGAAACTGCTAGAGTAATGATAGAAGTTGATACACAAAAACCATCTAATATCAATGCAATTTCATTTAGATTCGACATAATAACTTTTGACTCCGAATCAATTAAAAATTTTCCTGCTACAGACCTACAAACTATTGATAAACTCTGGGTAAGATATAGTAATGGTAAGTTTGGTTTTTCTGTACAGAAGAAAATTTATAAGATGTTAGGTGGTACAAAAAGTTCTAATGGAAAAACATGGGAAGCCTTTGGCGATGAGGTAGGTTGGCGCAGAGAAGGAGAATGGTCATATTACTCTGACTTCACCTTTAACTTGAATGAAGCTAGTACAGGATATCTTCCAGCATATCTAATTTTTAAGAAAGGAGTAGAGAGCTACGGAATATGGCAAATAATATATACTCTCTCGCGCAGAAAACTGTAGATTTTAAACACATAAGTATTTCATCGTTTATCATTACATTAAAACTTGACTCAAACTTCCCAATCTTCTACATTAGAGTTGTTGGGAATTAAGTTAAAAAAATGGCTCAAACCCTTATTATTCAAAGTTTATAACATTTTTCAGTCCTAAAATCCTGCAAACCTTATAGAGTAAGCTTTTGAGCATTGTTCAATTTTTATTTCCCAACAACTCTATTTAATTCACTAATTCTTTGAAATTCAGCAACATTATGAGTGACTAAGATTTTCTGCTAAATCTAACAATAATGCTTGATAAGTTTCCCATCTAATTCCCATTAATAGGGTTGAATTTTCTGGTTTTAATAAAGTTTTATTCATAATTATTTCAGTTATCAGTTTCATACATTATGAGTTACTAAAATCAAATCATTCTACTTACTCAAAATCACCTTGAGAATGTCTAACAAAAGTTTCATCTTGAATACTGCCATAAGTGTTTTCAATAAACTCATGCCAAGACTGATTTTCAGGTTGGTTATTATCTTGAACTAAATTAATCATTGTCCCCAAAACCTCTTTTTCTTCTGGGGTTAAGCTGTTAATGATTTCTGCTAGGGATTTAACTAATTTTAAATTCATAAAAACCTCTAATAATTACTTTAGGAAGATAATTGGGAGACTATTGAGACTAACTACTTTGCCACCTTCCTTGCAATAACAAAATAGTATAGGATGTTTTGAAGTGCAGAATGTAGAATCTATCCCTCAAAAATATTCTGATTCTCTAACCATTCACGAAACTCACGGAGTAAAGCATTCTCACCTTTTTCTCCTCGCCTACTGAGAAAATTTAAAATAACTGACTTAGATAAAATTGGCAAAACATTTGACTTTTCTTGCTCCTGATAACTGCCATCTTCCAAACAATAAATAAACAACTTTTCTCCATCAAATCTCCATATTTCTCCGATACCTAAAGCAGCATAAATTGTTAAATGGTCTAAAGAACTGCTGCTAATATCAATCTCAATTGCTAAATCTGGAGGTGGGTCGTGATTAAAATCAAACTTAATTTTACCTCGTACTAATCTCTCATTAGTAATGTAATAACATTCATCTGCTTCAATCCCTTTTTCCAAATCTTTTCGACTTAATGTTGTCGAACCAAGACTTGATACTTCTAGTCCTAATACTTCTGTAGTTGTTTGTACCAGTCGTCCTAAAAAACCTTTATTAATTTCATGTTCTGGCAAGGGAGTCATAATTTCTAATGTACCTTGGTCGTATGTCAATTTTTTACTAGGATTTTCTGCTAAATCTAACAATAATGCTTGATAAGTTTCCCATCTAATTCCCATTAATAGGGTTGGATTTTCTGGTTTTAATAAAGTTTTAGTAATAGTCATTTCAGTTAAATGAAATAATTTTTTTCACATCGTAGAAATCTTGATTAGATTATTTCTTTGTTTAATTGTCAAGTATCAAAGAACGATCGCTGTCTCAATATCTTGATTTTCTCCATTACTAGAACGAAGGTGTAAAGTAATTTCTATATCAAGTCGCTTGAGAAAATTAAGTAGTTTCCCTTCACTAAAATTTTGAAATTCTCCATTCATCAAATGAGATACTTCTGGTTGAGAAATACCCAAAATTTTACTAATTTCACCCTGTTTAAGATTCCGTTGTTTCAACAAACGTATTACCTGAATACCTATTTTTCCTCGTGTAAAAAGTTCGTCGGCATCCTCCAAATCAAGGTCGGCAAATACATTGCCACTACTTTTTTCAAAAATTTGCTCTTGTATCATTTTTGTTTCTCCTTTATAAGGTTGTTTAATATAGAGATGTATTTCAAGTATAGCTTCAGTAGTGGAGTGAGATAGCTAAAATGGTGCGTTACGACGGATTGCTGAATCTCTTTCATAGTCTAAATTTAAGTCGTCTAACACACCCTACAATTTTGCACTAAAAGTAGTAGACTGACACAGCTAAAACTGTGCATTAGAAAAATGACTTAATCTCTAATAAATTCAGACTTTTCCTAAAAATTTATTGCACCATTTAAGGTGTGTCAGTCCAGTAGGGTGTGTTAGCGAAGCGTAACGCACCGAAATATTTAAGAAAGAGAATATTTAGGAGAGAGCATAACGTACCGAAATATTTAGGAAAGAGCGTAACGCACCAAAATGTTTAGGATAGGCGGTGCGTTACATTTCATTAACGCACCCTACTAATACTTTGAACTTCTACATCACCGGATCTATTAACCCCAACTCCTCAAAAGCAGTCAACCGCAACCGACAAGAATCACATACACCACAAGGTTTCTCTCCACCCGCATAACATGACCAAGTTTTTTCCCAAGGCACCCCTAAACTATTCCCCAATTGAATAATCTCAGTTTTCTTCATCTCAATAAGTGGCGCAACAATAGCGATCGCTTCCCCCTCTCTCCCCTGTTTAGTTCCCAGTCGAAACACCTCTTGCATTGCTTGAATATAATCAGGACGACAGTCAGGATAACCGGAATAGTCTAAAGCATTCACCCCAATATAAACCCGACTCGCATTCACCACCTCAGCATAAGCAAGGGCAAAACTCAGAAAAATAGTATTCCGTGCCGGAACATAAGTAATAGGAATATTTTCTGACATTTCCTCAACCGAGCGATCGCTAGGCAAATCAATTTGATTATCAGTTAATGCCGAACCTCCCCATAACCTCAAGTCAAAACTCACAACATGATGTTCTCTGACACCCACACTATCAGCAATTTTTTTAGCTGACTCTAACTCTCGACGGTGGCGTTGTTGGTAATCAAAAGAAATAGCATAACATTCACAACCATCTGCCTTTGCTTGATACAAAACCGTTGAGGAATCTAATCCCCCTGATAATAAAATAACTGCTTTCATTCTTTGATAAAATCAATTTTGTCTCTCATAAAAATGAAGTCTACCATAGTCAAGAAAAAGACCCAAAAAAGTACAATTTTATTATACGATGCGATGAGTTTTTAGTATTATAATGGCCAATTTTCAGTGAAGTATACGTTCAGTTCGAGTCAAACTGTGCCTATAAGTTAACTTATACCCTTAAATCTTAATTCTCCAGACAAATGAATGATTAATTATGGCTTGCTGATTAATTATCAAAGCATTGATATATAAAAATTTGAGCTTTTTTATGGTCGAAAAAAGTGCGCCTGTTTCAGTTGAAAACGCTCAAAAAGCTAGTATTTTGGGCTAACTATGGCAGAAAAATCAAGGGACAATTCTTACTCCTACCTCCTCTAAATTCCCATTTCTCCTGACTCCTGACTCCTGACTCCTGACTCCTACCCCTGCTAAAAGACTTTTTCAGCAAACCCTAATTATAATATTCATTATTCATTATCATAGAGATATCTTATGCCTCAATCTCCAATCTCCTCAGTTAAAGCTGGTAGAAAAAGTAAATTAAATTTACCACCCGGACCAAAAAGATATTTACTGTTTCAACTTTCTCAACTTCAGCATCAGCCAATTGAATATTTGGGATATATGTGGCAAGAATACGGAGATTTAGTACGTCTGCCAATTATGCCAGGATTGACTTTAAATTTGGCAAGCCATCCAGATTATGCAGAACATATTTTGTCTAGCCATCAGGAACGATATGGAAAACCCGATCTATTTCTCAAATCAATGAACTTAGTTCAGGGGCAAGGACTTTTTAGCAGTGAAGGAGAAGTTTGGCTTCGACAGCGACGCTTAATGCAGCCAGCATTTCATCAAAAGCAATTGGTTAAACTTCATAATATAATCCTTGACTGTGTAGAATTACTTCTCCTTGAATGGTCGGAAAAGCCAGAAGACGAGATTATTGATATTGCAGCCGAAATGTCACGTCTTACCTTAAAAATTGTCAGTTCCACCCTATTCAGCATTGACATCAGTGGCAAGACAGATAAACTAGGACAGTCTTTGCGAATAGCTTTGGAATATGCCTATTACCGAATGAATAGCCCACTGGCAGTACCTCTATGGATACCTACTCCCAGAAATCTTGAGTTCCGTCAAGCAAAACAAACACTCGATCGCCTCGTTTTAGAAATTATTAAATCCCGTCGTCAAAATCCTACAGAGCAAAATGATTTGCTGTCAATGCTTCTAGCTGCTCAAGATGAAGAAACTGGAATTGGCATGAGCGATCGCCAACTTCAAGACGAAGTAATTACGTTAATTAATGCGGGACATGAAACTACAGCTACTGCATTAGCTTGGACATGGTATCTAATAGGAACCCATCCTGATGGTATGGCTCAGATGCAGAATGAAGTAGAAACAGTTTTAAATGGAAATTACCCTACCGTTGAGAATTTGTTCCAACTGGAATACACTCGTCGCGTATTTGATGAATCTTCACGTCTTTACCCAGTCGGTTTGGGGATGCCGAGAGTAGCCTTAAAAGATGATGAAATTCAAGGATATTTTATTCCCAAAGGTACGATTTTCAATATTGCTCAATACTTCATTTTTCGGCATCCTGAATTTTGGGATAATCCAGAAGAGTTTGACCCTGATAGATTTCTACCTGAAAAAGTCAAGCAAAGACCTAAATTTGCTTTTTTCCCCTTTGGTGGAGGTCAACACATCTGTATTGGCAAAAATTTAGCTCTGATGGAATCTACAATAATCTTGGCAGCTATTATACAAAGGTTTCACATTGAATTAGTTCCCAATCAATCTATAGAAATAGATCCTAGATTCTCCCTACATCCTAAATATGGCATTAAAGTTAGAGTACGGAAAAGAAATTAAGCCATTATGGAAAGATTGGATGAGGCAAAAATAGAAGCCATTTTAAAAGCAGCCAAACAACATTTTTGGATTATGGAACGCCATTAATTATAACTATCAGAACCATCATAAAAATGAAGTCTACCATAGCCAAGAAAATGACCATAAGGTTTTTCTCCCATTGGCATCGGCGACAAAATAAATTGGCGAAGGTCTGGGAGGAGACGGAAGCCACAGTAAGGCTGTTAGTCAGATATTTCAATTGGATTTGGGTTCATAGTCACAAGGGAAATACAGCGACATAAAGGTCTGGATTAGGGTTGGCGGAGCAAGTGCGGCAGCTATATCGCCCCTTGGAGTTGGGATGAATGGATTACTTATCCCACACTTTGCTGATCCACTACCAAAAATCTCAGGCAACATTGTTTTTAGATGCCGATTCTGCTAGCCTGATTTCTAGTTATTTGAATTAGTTAGAACTTAGACAAAGAAACCCAGTTATTACGAGAGATCCTTGGTTTGAACAATAAACATCTATGCACATAACCAGGTTTCTGGGTAATGAAAGAGTTTCAGTGAATTTATCCAATGTTGCTATTCTCTCTGAGTAAGCTTCGGGTTAGCTGTAATTAATCTAAACTCCAGCCTGCTGTAGCTCAGTTAGCTTAATAAAGAAAATTCCCAAATTTATAGATAGAAAGTCTGAAATTATTACTCCTATTATCTATTACCTAATTATTCAGTAATGATTCAAAAGATTGCCGTAAAGACTTAATATCTCCAACCCTTGCCACTAAAAGATGATCCTTTCCCGCATCTTTTAAACGAGAATTCCAATACTGAACGCTATCAGCGTTATTCATCCAAAAGTTAATCACCGTTTCTACAACTTTATCTACTCTCCAACTACGATGAGCAGAAGCAGTTTCTACAGACTTGAGAAACACATCTAGGGAACACTTATTGTTTCCTAAATATTCGACATTTAAATTATTTTCTGCTTGTAGTTTTTGTTGTTGATTAAAAAAATGTAGGACTGGAGAAATACCTAAAAGTTCAAAAGTATATCGCATTTACGCTTTTCCTCCTCAGAATTTGTGAAATTATTATTATATATAGCAATCTCTTTTAGTTGTGAGATATTGTATCCTTTAAATAAATAGGAAAAAGTCAAATTCTCATAACTGATTTAGGATTCCTATAGTGATGTTAAAATTAGCAGTCTTTTAAGGTGAGTGCTAATTTATCCAACTCTATAAACCAGATGCAAAACTTTTATTTGTTGCTTGATAGATCGTCAAAGTTTAATGACTTACCTTTAGCACTCATCATTGAAGATTGCTAATAGTTTGTCTAACCAAATTTTGCGGTTTAAGAGCTTATATATTATTTAAATAATACTAATTTAGTTAACCAGTTTCTGTCAAATTATTTACATTAAAGACAGCATATTTTTAACATAAATTTACATAGTATGAGTTGGAATTTTTTTGATATCTATAAGCAGTCCTATTTGGGTTATGTAAAAAATCTCTTAGAATCAGGGAACAGTAGTAAGAGTTTCAGACTTGATTATCTATTTTGGCTTTTTTATAAATCCTGCACAGATTGCTATAGTCTTATCTACTGTGCTCAGAGCTAGTTGCTGTAGTTATAAGACAAATCTGTGTATACTTGATTTCCTATTGCTTTTTCCTCAAAAATATTCTCAAAACTTAAATAGAAATGCTATATTAGTAGATTGTGATTTAGTAAATATATATTTAGAGTTTTTCAATAACAAAAAGATTTATGACTAAAGTGGGCCTTACAGATAATTTTGATTAAGTCCGGTGACATGATTACCACTAAAGAAGTGAAGAAAAAGAAAGCATCTTCTACAGTTACCTTAACCTCTATCTACTTCTAATAAGTAAATGAAGATAGATGTACCTCAAAGATGTAGGATAAAGATTAGAACACTTAATCTTTCTCAACTATCTGTAGTCAACATATAGAGAGGAATAACCTTGACTCAGCATCCAAATAATATACCAGCACATGGTGGCCACCTGATTAATCGGATTGCCACACCAGCAGAACGACAAGAATTCATGGAAAAAGCTGAAAGCTTGCCACGGATACAACTAGACAAGCGGGCTCTTTCAGACTTAGAAATGATAGCTATAGGAGGCTTTAGCCCTCTCAATGGTTTTATGGAAGCAGATGACTATGAAAGCGTAGTCATTGATATGCGTCTAAAAAATGGGCTACCTTGGAGTATACCTGTAACATTATCAGTATCAGAAGAATTAGCAGATTCAATCAAAGAAGGAAGTTGGGTGCGTCTAGATTCTCCTTCTGGAGAATTTGCAGGAGTTTTAGAATTAACTCAAAAGTTCCGCTACAACAAAGCTCATGAGGTAACCAATGTTTATCGCACAGATGAAGAAAAACATCCAGGAGTGAAAGTTGTCTATGATGCTGGCCCAGTTAACTTGGCAGGTCCAGTCTGGTTATTAGAACGTCATCCTCACCCATTATTTCCCAAATATCAAATAGATCCAGCCGAGTCTAGAAAGCTATTTCTAGAAAAAGGTTGGAATACAGTAGTTGGTTTCCAAACCCGTAACCCAATCCACCGTGCCCACGAATATATTCAAAAATGTGCTTTAGAGACAGTAGATGGTTTATTTCTACATCCTTTAGTGGGTGCTACTAAATCAGATGACATTCCTGCTGATGTCAGGATGCGTTGCTACGAGATTATGTTAGAAAAATACTTTCCTCAAGACCGGGTGATGATGGCCATTAATCCCTCGGCCATGCGTTATGCTGGCCCACGGGAAGCAATTTTTCATGCTTTGGTACGGAAAAACTATGGTTGTACCCACTTCATTGTTGGTCGAGATCATGCTGGGGTAGGGGATTATTATGGAACCTATGATGCTCAATATATCTTTGATGAGTTTGAACCCGGAGAGTTAGGTATCATTCCAATGAAGTTTGAACACGCTTTCTACTGTACTCGTACCAAAGGTATGGCCACAAGCAAAACAAGTCCAAGTACAAAAGAAGAACGAATTCATTTATCAGGGACAAAAGTGCGAGAAATGTTACGTCGGGGTGAGTTACCACCACCGGAATTTTCACGACCAGAGGTAGCAGCAGAGTTGGCTAATGCAATGAAAGCATCTCAGACAAATTAACAGAAATTTTTCTGGTATAGTCCTCAAGTGTGAGGCATAATTATAAAGTGGAGGCGGGTTAAAAAAGCTATACATTTACTCAAAGGTAAGCTTTCAACCCGCCTCTAAGAGTTAGATGAAGAAACTTTGATTTTGGTACAAAGCCAGTTAAAAAGGGTGCGGAATTTACTATTATAAATGAACTGTTGAATATGGCTGTAATTGTTCTATACAATTAACTCAGTTAATATTATTCTAACTGTTAGATGGACAGTGACTCGGATTAGAGACTGAAGCAGGCATTTTGCCACAAGCATTAAGTTATCTCTATAGAGTTTGCTTAAAATAGATAACTGGTTAAGAGCTAACCAGAAAGACGCAGGAAACTAAACTCGTGAGTGTTTAAAATTTGCCACGATCGCCCTTATTGATTAACGGCAGAATGCGTCAATTATATAGAAAATTAATAATAACGTTGTTATATAAAGTTCTTACTTGAAGGTAGGACATTAAGGAAGAAGAATGGGATTAAAGCGGCGGGAATTTTTGCAAAGGGCTAGCTTGGCCCTAGGAGCATTGGGAATAAATGAAGCAGGGTGGTGGCGTCTCCAAAGTCATTATTCAGAAGCCTTAGCTCAAACTACAGGACGTAAATTAGCATTTTTAGTAGGTATTAATGAATATCCAGATGCACCTCTATCTGGGTGTGTTACAGATGTGGAGATGCAACGGGAATTGCTAGTTCATCGGTTTGGTTTTTTACCTGCTGATATTCTCACTCTCACAAATAAACAAGCTACTAGGGAAAATATAGAAACAGCTTTTATTAGTCATTTAACTAATCAAGCTAAACCAGATGACTTAGTTTTATTTCACTTTAGTGGTTATGGTAGTCGTGTGAGTAAGATGATTGATGAGGATGAACATAATGAGTTAAGTGCCTCAAATTTAACATTTCAAAATACTCTAGTACCAATAGATGGGATACCTGCCAATGATAAGGGTAGAGCAATAAATGATGTTCTAGAAGAGACTCTATGGTTATTATTGCGATCGCTTCCCACAACAAAAGTAATAACTGTACTAGATACTAGCTATGTATATCCTGGTAAAAATTTGCAAGGTGCTCTAAGAATTCGCTCTCGACCTAGTTCTACTACAGAGCAAATTAATATTAAAGAGAAAGCAATGCAAACGCAACTGCGCAATCAACAAAATATTCTAGGAGAACAGCAAATTTATGAAAGCCAACTGCCAGGGGTAATTCTTAATGCTAGTAAAGAGAGTCAATTTGCTACTGAAACTGACTGGAATGGTTTAAGCTACGGTCTATTTACCTATGCTCTTACCCAAACTTTATGGTCTACAACCTCTGTAACCAAACTACAAATTAGTTTTTCACAAGCTGCTAGCTCTGTAGAAAAACTAACTGGAACTAATCAGCAGCCAGAGTTTAAAGAAGCAAAACAACAGAAAATTGCTCAATCTACAAAAGTAGCTACTATAACTCCAGTAGCTATGGGTTATCCAAATCTCTTGAGTCCTTCATTACCACCTGCTAGTGGTGTAGTCACTTCAGTAGAAGATAACGGCAAAACAGCAAATCTATGGTTAGGAGGATTGCCAATTAGTATTCTTGATGTGGTTCGATCTAATTCCCTATTCACAACCCTAGCTGATTCAGATTTAGACTTAAACTTTCAACTACAAATTCGGAATCGAAATGGCTTAAAAGCAAAAGCTTCTATAATCATTGAAACTGATAGCTCACGAAAATCATCAGAAAAGCAGCAACAACAGTTTCAGAGCGAGGAAAATGCCAACAATCAAACACAAAAACCTGCTCAAAAATCTCCTCCTAATCCTCAACTTTTGGCAGGAGCGCTGGTACGAGAAAAGATTAGAGTTTTGCCTCGACCTATAGATTTGATGATAGCTCTAGATCTTGATATGTCAAGAATTGAGCGGGTAGATGCTACCAGTGCTTTTTCAGCAATACCTCAAGTTACTGTAGTCGCAAATACACAGGCAGCAGATTATGTATTTAGTCGAGTACGGGAAACAACTATTACTCAAAGTCCTTCTGCACCTCTACCGTCCATGTATCAGGGTCGTTATGCTCTATTTTCTCTAAGTCAGGTGCTAATACCCAATAGTATAGGAGAAGGAGCAGAAGCAGTCAAGGTAACAGTACAAAGGTTAAGTTCCCAATTGAAAACTTTGCTGGCAGCTAAGATATTACGTTTAACTATCAATGAAGACTCTACTCAAATTAAAATCAGAGCCAACTTAGCTACTGTTACTCCAGAAGCAAAGAGCGTTATGCGCCGAGAAACTTTCGGGATCGGCGATAGAGCAAAATTTCAAACTAATATAGAAGAAGATGTAGGTAACTTTGGAGTTTCTGACGGATTACTAACTTTACCCATTGGTAGTCGAATTCAATGTCGATTATATAATGATGGCGATCGTCCAGTCTATTTTATGTTATTCATTTTAGACAGTAGTGGGCGCATTCTTGTTCTCGATCCAACTATATCTAATCAACTTGGAAATAATACTCAACCTTCACAAACAGGTCTAGTTATTTCTCCGGGAGATAGTATAAATATGCCTGCGGTGATTAGCAAGTATCCTGGAGATACAGAATCTTTTGGATGGAGGGTAATAGGTCCTGAAGGATTATCAGAAATTCTGATTTTTTCTAGCAATCAACCATTTAAGGAAACAATTGCAGCTCTTGATGGAGAGGTGCGTCAAGTTAGAGACGATCGGTTAATTAAAGAAATATTGAATCCTTTAACAGCAGCAGAAGCAGTTTTACGAGATTTACAGAGTGCTAGTCAATCAGATATTCAATCTACTGGGTTATCAACGGATGATTATGCTCTAGATATTAATAGTTGGGCAACTCTGAGCTTTGTGTGTCGAGTTGTTTAAGTGACATTCTACCAACGCTGTTTTTGCAATACAGGGCGGGATTCCCTAACATCACTGATAGGGAATTTCTGTTTATAACGCACCTGTCTCCAAGGCCATTCCTTATTTTCGGTCTACGGTTAATTTACAAGATTGGTCAAGGTATAATTTTTATGGCTACTTATTAAATACTGACAATACTTTATATAATTAAAATTCATCCCCTTATATTCAATGTATTTATAAATAATTGGTTTTATACTAATCTAGGTGGTGGTGCATAGTAATGGTAAAGGAAGCACCGGGAGTGTGGGGAGATGGGGAGATAGGGAGATAGGGAGATGGGGAGAAATTAAAAAATATATATCCTCACCATTACCATGCAGGACTACCCTAATCTAGTATACTAAATAATTAGGGATTAATTTGAGTAAGATTGGGAAATTTTTGATATTTTTTTTCAGGCGATCGCCAATATATATAAACCTTTAAGGGTCAACACGAGCTACTATATATAGTGCCTTTGTGTAAGTCCTGATGATATTAAATAACCACCAACAGGTTTTAACCCGGTGTAAATCTTAAACTCCAAAACGGCTGTAAGCGAGAACGACCTGCTATACCTTAGCTATATTACCTATTTTCTTTCTTAATCAAAAATTATGACATCATATTCATGCTAGCGATCGCTAAGACTATTCCAGTTTCTTACGGCCATTTTTTCTACCATTCTTTCTTCTTCCTTCTTCCTTGCTCTTACCTTACAATACCGATGCTATCGAACTTGATATAAATCTATAACGCTCTTGCTGAAGCGCGGGTATAATTTTCAATCTTTGGGGGTAGGGAGTAGGGAGTAAGGATTAGTTCTAATCAATAGAAACTGGAAAAAGTAGTATTTGGGGTGAATATTTATAATTCATATCTAGATTATGCAACGCCTCTATAACTAATAGATATCATAGATTTAAGTGTTGCAAAAGCTTGAAAAAAAAGCCAGAAAATTAGTAAATTCAGATCAAAAACCTGACATTTTGCCCAAAATGTGAGGGGAAAAATACAGAAAAACTAATAGTAAAACTATTGCCTATTTCCCATTCTCTGCCTTCACCAGAAGAATTTTTCACCAACCCCCGTTTTTAAATAACACATCTTGGTATGAATGTCAAAATAAATTTTGTCGTATTAACACTCTTGATCGAGTTCTGCAAAATTGGTTAAACTAAGAAAGATTATCATATATAAGGAAATAACTGAATGGTTGCAACACCAGTCCAAATTAAACATGAAGTTAAAGACCAATCCCTGGCCCCTCTTGGAAAGCAAAGAATTGAGTGGGCAGGTAGGGAAATGCCCGTTTTACGCCAAATTCAAGAACGCTTTGCTAAAGAAAAGCCATTAAGCGGAATTAAATTAGCAGCTTGCTGTCACGTTACAACCGAAACTGCTCATTTAGCGATCGCTCTAAAAAATGCTGGTGCTGATGCTGTATTAATTGCTAGTAACCCTCTATCTACTCAAGACGATGTAGCTGCTAGTCTAGTGGTTGATTATGGTATTTCTGTGTTTGCCATGAAAGGAGAGGATGAAAAAACTTATCTGCGCCACGTTGAAATTGCTTTAGACCACAGGCCAAATATTATTATTGATGATGGTAGTGATGTTGTCGCAACTCTAGTTAAAAATAGACAAGATCAACTTCCTGAACTGATTGGTACCACTGAAGAAACTACTACAGGTATTGTTCGTCTCCGAGCAATGTTTAATGATGGGGTGTTGACTTTCCCTGCGATGAATGTTAATGATGCAGACACCAAACACTTCTTTGATAACCGCTACGGTACAGGTCAATCTACTTTAGATGGTATCATCCGTGCTACTAATGTTTTATTAGCAGGTAAAACTACTGTTGTTGTAGGTTATGGATGGTGCGGTAAAGGTGCAGCGCTCCGCGCTAGAGGTTTAGGTGCAAATGTAGTTGTAACTGAAATCGATCCAGTTCGCGCTATTGAAGCTATCATGGATGGTTTCCGGGTGATGCCAATGGCAGAAGCTGCTCCTATAGGCGATCTATTTATTACTGTTACTGGTAATAAGCATGTTCTTCGTGGAGAACATTTCGATGCGATGAAAGATGGAGCGATCGTTTGTAACTCCGGTCACTTTGATATTGAAATTGACCTGGAAACTTTGGGTAAAAAAGCTGATGAAGTGAAGACAGTTCGACCTTTCACTCAACAGTATAAACTCAAGAATGGTAAGTCTGTAATTGTATTGGGTGAAGGACGGTTAGTTAACTTAGCTGCAGCAGAAGGTCATCCTAGTGCAGTTATGGATATGAGTTTTGCTAACCAAGCATTAGCTTGTGAATATTTAGTTACAAATAAAGGTAAATTAGAGCCTGGTTTACATTCTATTCCTGTGGAAGTTGATAAGGAAATTGCTCGTTTAAAATTACAGGCAATGGGTATTGGTATTGATACTTTGACTCCTGAACAAATTGAATATATGAATTCCTGGACTGTTGGTACCTAATTAATTTTTTAAGGGATAAGAATTGAGTTAAATCTTAATTCCTATCCCTTTGATAATTTTGGACTTTGTTTAGCTTGAAAAACCTCGAGTAAAATATTGGTAAAACAACCATAATTTTATCTGGGGTTATTTCAGTTATCAGTTAACAGTTATCAGTACCTACTACTGAAGTTTATTTTCTTTCATCCCCTTAAAAGTGGAAGCTATTGACTTTATTTTTTGGTCAAATATTTTGAGGATATTATTTCTTTCTTGTGGTAGAAGCTAAGAAATAAATTTCCTCTATCTAAACTGTCATTTCATTTATCAGTTAGCCTCCTGTAAAAGTCGGTTATGCTCCTAGATATCTATGGTGAAAACTACAAATTTTTCATACCAATCGGGTTTATTTGTGTAATATTATTTTGGGTTGAATAGTTATAATTACAGCTTTTAGTAGGGCTTGAGTAACTGAAATGTCTATTTTAAAGTTAAATTCCTACTACAAACAAAAACTTTTTTATCACTTATTATCCAGACATCATAATAAGTTCTATACTTTTAATTTCTTCAAAATTTCTATTATTTTAAGATAAATCAGTGGCTAAATTATCTGTAGAATTACAACGATATTTTTTTGATGAAGAATGTGCTTCTAAAGTTACCTTGGGAGATATTATTGATTTAGCAGGAGAGAGAATTTTTGGCTTTTTATTCGTGATTTTGTCTCTACCTTCTGCTTTGCCTGTACCTGCTCCTGGTTACTCTATTCCCTTTGGAATTTTATTACTTTTATTGGCAGTTCAACTAATAGTTGGTTCTAAAACTCCTTGGTTGCCTAAGAGTTGGTTAACTCATTCAATTTCTCTTGAGAAAGTACAAGGTGTTTTGAAAAAAGGTATTCCTTGGTTACAGAAAATTGAGTTGATATCTCGTCCTCGATTGAGTTATATTTGTACGAGTTTTGTTGGTAGAATTGTGATTGGTTGCGCGATCGCTCTGATGGCTATTTCGATGATGATTCCTATTCCGGGTACTAATACTTTACCAGCGATCGGGATTTTTGTTACTGGTTTTGGTTTGTTAGATGATGATGGTGCTATTAGTTTGGGTGGGTTGGTGCTTTGTGTAATGGGGGCGACTTTAAGTGGACTAATTGTGGTTTTTGGTTATGAGGTTGTCAAGGGTGGAATTGAATTAATTAAAAATTCTCTGACTGGAGGTTAGGAAATTCAGTTATCAGTTATCAGTTATCAGTTATCAGTACCTCCGGCTAAATTAAATTAGAAGACTTGACACTTTATTTCATAATTTTCAGTGGAGTTATATTGCCCACAAATATTATACCTGATATACGTGACTGAGATGAAATTCCCTTATATCCTTATAATAGCCGAAAAAATTTTCACCAAAGGATTGATTTAAAATTTATTTGTGCTATTCTGTATATAGTGGTCAAGGTTTGCTCTTATATACTTGATATCCAAGGCCATAATTATCACTTCACCAGACAAAATCTCCCTAATTATAGCCTGCTTCAATAACTGGAGAGTACAAAGTTATTCTAAAAAACGATTTGCTTATCTGACTCAAAGTATTACTGGAAAAAGCTTACAGCATCTACAGGTCTGAATGCAGAGTTTCTAAGCTTGAGTTGCTGAAAGCCTTAGCTAGCAATAGTCATTCAAAGAACTTTGCACTGTCTAGTGGGACTTACACAACTTAACTGGTAAAATTAGACTATAATGCTTGGTCTACA
>NZ_JBNHEP010000267.1:0-25062 GCF_050015995.1 Dapis brunnea BLCC-M229
TCCCTGTTCCCTGTTCCCTGTTCCCTGTTCCCTGTTCCCTGTTCCCTGTTCCCTAAAACCAAAGAATGCGCGTACCTCACCCTTTTTGGGAATTGCTATAACTGATAAACTGATAACTGAATAAATATGCCTAAAATTGATAATAATTTAAGAATATGTGAACGAATATTTTCCTTAAGTGGTGAGGCTATATGTTTATTAGATACAAACTATAACTACCAATTAGTTAATCCAGCATATCTCAAATTAATTAATCAAGAATCTGAACGAATAATTGGTAAAAATATCAAAGAAATTTTTGGCGAAGAAACATTTGAAAAATTTTTTAAACAACCATTTAAAAGATGTTTGCTTGGTGAAACTGTAGAAATTCAGGGGTGGGTAAACTTAAATCTGATTGGTAAAAAATATATAATTCGTACTTATTCACCTTATTATGATGAAAATGGCAAGATTACTGGAATTATAGCTAATCTGCAAGATAAAACAAATTTTCAGGAAACAGAAAGAGCTAGACAAGAAAGCCAAGAATCCTTCCAAAAAATATTTGAAAATACTACAGAGGGAATTGCTATTTGCTCGCTTACAGGAAAATTTTTACAAGTAAATCAGATTTTATGCGAGTTTCTAGGATATTCTGAAGCAGAATTTTTAAACCTAAATTATCATCAGGTAACACAACCTAGGAATCTAGAATCAGCATCAATCCTAATTGAGCAACTTATTTCTCAGGAAATATCCTCTTTTTCCCTGGAAAAACAATATATTCATCAAAATGGAACTTTGGTTTGGGGTCAAGAAATAGGCTCAATAATTAGATACCCGGATGGCTCTCCTAAATACTTACTCTTAGCAGTTAAGAATATCAATTCTGAAAAATTAGCTGAACTCATCCAACAACAAAATCAAGAACGATTACAATTGGTAGTCGAAAGCTCTGGGGATGGTTTTTGGGACTGGGATATAACTAAAAATGAGGTATATTTCAGTCCTTGCTGGGTGAAAATGCTAGGCTACCAACCAGGGGAATTACCACCAAATATAGAAACTTGGGAAAGTTTGATTCATCCAGAAGACAAAGCAATGGTCATGCAAACTCTCAATAGTCATCTCAAAGATGATTCTATTCCCTATAAGTTTGATTATCGGGTGCGGACAAAATCTGGAGCATGGAAGTGGATAGCAAACTATGGCAAAGTTGTAGCTAGAGATAGTCAAGGCAAACCGCTGAGAATGGCAGGGATACATGAAGACATTAGCATTCGCAAACAAACAGAAGCAGTGCTGCGTGAGAAAGAAAAAACAATCCGCGCTCTAGTTGAAACCATACCAGATCTAATGATTCGGATGAAACAGGATGGTACAAAAATTGAGCTGATTAATCAAAAAATGTTTCGATCGCTGGTTTCAAGAGCAGAAACGAACACAGAAAACTTGGTAGATTTATTTACTGCTCCAATATTGCAACAGCTAACTCGACTAGCTCAAAAAGCTTTAACAACTCAAAAATTACAAACCTATGAATATGCTATTACCAACAATGGGGAAGAGAAATTTGAGGAAGCTCGTATAGTTCCTCTCACAGAGGATGAAGTATTAGTGGTACTTCGCAATATTACTGAGCGCACCCAGGAAGAAACTTTACTCAGAGAAAGTCGAGAAGCACTAGCTGAGATTCAAAGAATTTCTCATATCGGTAGTTGGCAGCTAGATGTTGCTACTAAAAAAATGAGCTGGTCAGAAGAATTATTCGAGATTTTTGGCTTCGATCCAGCAAATTCAGAACCTACCTATACTGAATATTTCCAGTATATAGATCCAGAAGATAGGGGGCGACTGCAACAGTGTCTTGACGAAGCAATAGCTTATGGTACTTCCTATAAAATTGACTTAAAAATATTTAGAACCGATGGTACTACTAGATATATAGAATTGCGAGGGGAAGGGATTAAGGATCGGGAAGGAAATGTTATTAAGGTATTCGGAACTGCCTTTGATATTACTGCTCGCCAAAAGGCAACAAAAATCCTAGAACAACAAGAAGCAGAATTAAAGATTTTTGCTCAAAATTTCCAAGAGAGTAACAAGCAACTTGCTCAACAAAAACAAATGCTAGCAGATATTTTAGATGGGTTGCCAATACCAATCTTTCTCAAAAGCTATTGGGAAAAAGATCGGATCGAATTTCACTTTTTGAATCAAGCAGCAGTGGTAGGTTTTGGTCTACAAGGAAAATCTTTGTCAGAAATTAAATATGAGGATTTATTTGGTGAAAACTCTATGCAGTTTAAGTCTGACGATCTAAAGGTATTAAAAACAGGCAAACCTTTAGTAAAAGAAGAAACCTTTGATCATTCATCAGGAAAAACATACCATATTATCTTAAATCGAACATCGATCCAAGCAGGAGATACAAATCAAGATAAATTATTGCTTACTTGTGCTATTGATATCACAGAGCGAAAAATTTTTGAAAATGCGTTGCGTGAAAGTGAAGCCAAATTCCGGCAACTAGCAGAAAATATTCACCAGGTGTTTTTTGTTTTGTCAGAGGAAGCAGAAGTAGTATATACAGCGCTTTCCGTTGTTATGAGGTACAAAATTTTAGGTTTGAGGGAACAGGGAACAGGGAACAGGGAACAGGGAAGAGAAAAGAAGAAAAACAACTGTACCTCATAGCTTTGGAAACTGCTGTATCTCACCTGCTTATGAGAAAATTTGGGGTAAAAGTTGCGCTAGTATGTATGAAAACTCTCGGTCGTGGTTATTGTCTGTTCATCCCGATGACATTCCGACTTTGGTAGCAGCTTTCGATATTCATATAGAGACCCAGAAACCTTTTGATCAAACCTTTCGTATCGTTCGTAATGATGGAATTCGTTGGATTCAAGTCAGATCATTTCCCCTATTCAATGCCACCCAAAGAGTTATCCGCTTCACCGGTATTGCAGAAGATATTACCGAACGGAAACTAGCAGAAGAAACCTTGCGACAACAGCTTGAGCAGAGTCTTTTGCTCAAGCGCATTACTGATGAGATTCGTAGTAGTTTAGATACAGAAAAGATTTTCCAAATTACTGTTAAGCAAGTGGGGGAAACTTTCCAAGCAAATCGTTGTTTGATTCATTTCTATATCGCTGACTCTGTGCCCAAAATACCCTTCGTAGCAGAACACCTGATCGGAGAAATGGAATCGATTTTAGATATAGAAATACCAATAGCAGGAAATCCCCATATCAAAAAGTTGCTGAGTCAGGAAACTGCTATTCCCTCCAATGATGTTTATGCTGACTCCCTACTACAACCAGTAGCACACCTTTGTCGTCAAGTTAGACTTAAATCAATGTTGGCAGTAGGTACTTTTTATCAAAGTCAGCTTAACGGAATAATAGCACTACATCAATGCGATCGCTACAGAGAATGGACAAATAGTGAAATTGAACTACTTGAAGCAGTTGCAGCTCAAGTGGGTATTGCTATTGCCCAAGCTAATCTACTGAAGCAAGAAGTTGAACGCAGAAATGAATTAGCTCAAAACAATACCGCGCTCAAAGCAGCTAAACGACAAGCTGAAGCAGCTAACAAAGCTAAGAGTGAGTTTTTGGCAAATATGAGCCATGAAATTCGCACTCCGATGAATGCAGTATTAGGTTTTTCTGAATTGCTGCAATCTTTTGTTACCGATCCCGTAGGCAAATCCTATTTGGCTTCAGTGTTATCAGCTGGTAAAACTCTAATGACTCTGATCGATGACATTCTAGATTTATCAAAAATTGATGCGGGAAAACTAGAGCTTAATTATGAAGCTGTTGATATAACTTATATAGTTCAGGAAATCCAACAAATATTTCTGGCGAAATCTGCTGATAAAGGGCTAAATTACTATATGGAGATTTCCCCTAGTTTACCTAATCCAATTTTATTCGATCGAGTACGACTGCAACAAATCCTGTTCAACCTCATTGGAAATGCTATTAAATTTACTGATGGCGGATATATTAAGGTTTCTGTAAATTCATACAAGGTTGATAGTATTCCAAGCGATCGAATTGATTTAGAAATATCTGTAGAAGACACAGGAATTGGTATTGCTCCAGAAAAACAACAGCATATTTTTGATGCTTTTACTCAAAGTGACAGTACAACCAGTCGCAAATATGGAGGTACAGGGTTAGGTTTAACAATTACTCGTCGTCTTGTAGATATTCTTGGCGGTACAATTAAGCTAGAAAGTCAATTAGAAAAGGGGAGTAAATTTATCCTCAGTTTTCCCGGAGTAAAAATTACACAGACACCTGTAGAATCTAACTTATTAGCAGAAGCAGAAAAGGATAACAATTTACAACAGTTTCCCCCTTTAAAAATTCTGGTGGTTGATGATATAGCTTCCAATCAGGATTTAATTGCTGGATATTTTGCTAAAACGTCTCACCAACTATTTTTGGCTGGTGATGGGAAAGAAGCAATCCAGATTGCCAAAGCACAACTTCCCGATCTGATTTTGATCGACTTGCGGATCCCTGGTATGGATGGTAGAGACACAGCGTTATTCCTGAAGCAAGATGAGGAAACAAAACACATAGCGATCGTGATCCTGACTGCTTCATCAAAAGTTGAAGATGAGTATGACTTGAAGTTTTTGTGTGAAGGGTTTATCCGGAAACCTGTAAGTTGTGCTCAACTGGTGGCAGAAATGAAGAAAATTTTTCCGATTATTTCTGCTGCTACTACACCTGAGCTTGAGATAGAAGCATTAGATAATTTTACGCAAACAAAGGTTATTTCTGGGCAACCAATACGATTAGATGAATTGCTAGATAAGCTGAATCAGGAAGCAGAAACTAATTGGCTCAAGTTGCGCCAAACCTTAGCTATAAGTGAGTTGGAACAATTTGCCGCTCGTTTGAATTTTTGGGCACAAGAACATCAGTGTGAGTTATTACGAGAATATACTCAGAAACTAACTCAACAAATTGATGATTTTGACTGGGATAAAATTCCTGAAACTATTGACCAGTTTACTATAATATGTGATGCTCTAAAATAGATGTTCTTCTGCTGCGTAGTAGGAGCGATCGCCAAGCGCTGCGGATGCACTATTACCTTCACTATTAGATATCTCCGATAATTAAAAGTAAAATCAATTATAGTGCATAAATAATTAATTATTTCCCCCTACTCCCTACTCCCTACTCCCTACTCCCTCTTTTCCGGAGGGGTCTATTTGTAATATTCTTTTGGGAAATTGGTATTATTTAAGTAGCGTTGGTAATTAGACTTCTTGCAGAAGTGAGGGAATAGGGAATAGGAAGATGAAATTGTTAATTTTATATCTTGAATTTATTTAATTAAAACTTTTACAAGAGGTCTATTGAGAGGATTATTTATCTGTGGTAAAGGTAGCGCCCCCATGCTTACCGAAAAATTGTGGTCACTAGTCTCCGGATAAAAAAAGAGAATATTCCTGATGTCAATCCTGATGCTTCAGTTAGAGGTACTGTTAACGCAGTTCCTCCTATCGGAGGCTAACGGATAACTGATAACTGAAATGACCCCGGTGAGGGCAACCACAGGAGATTACCCCTACAAATTTCGGCGTTGCTGAATGGTAATGATTTTTAGATATGGTAATGATTTTTGGATTAAGTATCAGCGTAAAACATAAGTTTTTCAATTTTACCTTTAGCTACTTACCATTACATTTGAGCAACCCCCAAATTTCATCTTTTGATTTACTAACACCATTTAAGTAGTATAAAGAGCTGTAGATGATTGAAAAAATATTTTAAAAAATGCTAAAACAACTTCCTGTATTGTCTCTCACGGAGACAAGTCATATCAAATTCGGTAGCATCGGTATAATTAGATAGTTAATCTAGTCCTCAGTCCTCAGTCCTCAGTCCTCAGTCCTCAGGAGGGAAGAGAATTTAGAAATATTGGCACTTTGGGTGAAGATGAAAAATTTTTTATACCGAACCCGAGCGGATTTGATATCAATCATTATCATTAGTTTAAGAGTATGTTGAAACAAGAACCATTTAAACCAGAAAATTATTATATCCTTGCAGTTGATGATATTTCTACTAATCTGAAATTGTTAAGAGTAATCTTAGAACCTATAGGTTATAGTCTTACTTTTGCCAAGGGAGGCCATCAAGCAATAGAAAGGCTTAAGGCTTCAAAACCAGATTTAATTTTGCTAGATTTAATGATGCCTGAAATGAATGGACTAGAAGTGTGTAAGCGATTAAAGAGTGACCCAGAATATGCTGATATTCCAATTATTTTTTTGACTGCTAGTAATGAACAGGAACACATAGTCGATGCTTTTGAATTAGGAGCAGTTGATTATATTAATAAACCATTTAAAACACCCGAACTTTTGGCTAGAATTCGCCATCATTTACTCCTAAAACATACAATTGATGAATTGAAATCCACACAAATAGAATTGGAAAATGCTTTGGCAGAAGTTCAAAAAATCGCCAATACTGACCCACTTACAGGAGTATTAAATCGTCGTAGTTTGTTTAATTTTGCTCATCAAGAATTTAATCGTGTTATTAGATATGGTCTGTCTTTTTCTATTTTATTAATGGATTTAGACTACTTCAAGAAGGTTAACGATAACTACGGTCATCAAGTGGGAGATATAGCTCTATGTACAGTAGTTAAAAGTATTAAAAATACTATTCGCAATGTTGATTTTTTAGGTCGATATGGTGGAGAAGAATTTATGGCTATTTTGCCTGAAACTTATGGAGAGCAAGCACTCATATTAGCAGAGCGAATTAGAAAAATGGTAGCTAGTAATATTATTGAAACTGACCAGGGAAATCTCCGCTTAAGCATCAGCATTGGAGTTAGTACATATTCTATCAAAGATCGGAGCTTAGATGATATGATATTACGAGCAGATAAAGGAGTTTATCAAGCAAAGCAACAAGGAAGAAATAAGTGTTGTTTAGTATAGCAGTAGGTCTTTTGCTTAGAAGAATAAATTTTAGTTGTCAGGGTAGGGATGAAAATACTTTTTCTTGACAAAAAAAAAGCTGTTTGCGCAGCATGACAAACAGAAATACTGAACGCTAATAGCTAAATACTTATACAGTGGAATATTAAACCTTGATGGGAAAAGGTAAACTTTAAAACAACTAGTAGATTATCGAATTTTGTAAGGTTAAGGCGGATAGCAATATTATTATTAGGAGATTTTTTTTTCATTCCTGCTTCATTTTATCTACCGCCGTACACAACTTAATACCTTCTATTTTTTTCCTGCTTTAGCTACTTTTTACAGCTTGTAATTGTTGACGTAATTGTTCTAATTTCTGTTTTTCCTCAGCACTCAAATTTTCCTTCTTTTCCAACTCCAAAATTTGTTTAGCAATATCTAATTCTCGAATTGGGTTCCAAGTTTTATCATTTGCTTGATCGAACCCAGACCAACCATGAGGTTTGAGAACTGCGGGGTCTTTAAAGTTATAAAAGAAATTACGAATTTTCTGTTTTAAATCTTCTGGTAAATCTTTACGATAAGCGATGGGGTCACTAGGAATTAAAGTAGAAGTCCAGATAGTTTCTATATTAGCTCTTGCTTTTGGATTTGTTTGTTGTAGTCTATCTAAAGATTCATTATTGTTAGTAGCCACATCTACTTGATTATTAGCTATTGCTAAAGCTGTTGCTTCGTGACTCCCAGAAAAAACTAAACGTTTAAATATTTTTTTCGGGTCAACTCCATTTTGAGCAAAAATATAGTAACTAGGCACTAAAAAGCCAGATGTAGAGTTCGGGTCATTAAAAGCAAAAGTTAAATTTGCTGCATTTTTGATCGTATATTTATCACCTCCCATCGCTTTAGCTTCAGCAACTATGGGATTATTTTTGTTAGTAATTAAATGAGAGTAATAACCTTTACCACCTTCTGTATCTACTGTTTGAGCAAAGGCTTCAGCATTAGCACGTTTGGCAGCTTCAATATAAGATTTTCCTCCATACCAAGCTAGATGAATATTGCCAGTTCGCATTGCTTCAATTACTGCCACATATTGAGTCACATAAAATGCCTTAACTGGTAAACCAATAGCATCAGAAAATGCTTTAATTAACGGTTCCCAAATTGGTCTTTGATTGCTTTGAGATTCGGTAGAAATAATCCCAAATTTTATTTCTTTTACCTGAGCTAATGTCTGAGATGAGAAAGTTAAATTAGCTAATTTTGCTCCTGCTAATGATAAAGCAAATAGAGATGAATTTTTAACAAATTTACGTCTGTCCATAATCTTGTTTGATCTGTCAATTAGAGTAGGTGTTATTTCAGTTATCAGTTATCAGTATCTCCCGGAATAGGGAGGCTTAAAACCTGATATTCTGGTCAGTTTTCAGTAGTAGGCATCAGTTTTGTATGGTCTTGGAGACCAAGAGGCTTAGATATAAAACCAACTACAAATAAAAATTTGGGGTGGTTTTTTGAAATTTTAAATATTATTCCTTAATAAATTTAAGTTTTGGTTAAAATAAATTTAAGTTTTGGTTAAGCTTTACCACCTAAGAATTATGATTTAAAAATTAGCGATCGCTACCAAATCAATAATAAACATTACAGGTCATCATAGCAATGGTTTTCAGGTATTAATTTTTGCCAATTTTACTGAGAGGCAATGACTGACAAATGATATATAACAAGACTTTTTTTGACGTAAACTTTAGATTATAAACTACTTTGGTACATCTAAATAATATGAAATAGAAAAAAGAATGCTACGAATAGTTTAGCTGCTTAAAAGACTTTACTTAGGACTTGTTTATTTGACTAAAAACAGAGTTTTACTTTAACAAATGATTAATAGGCTATTCCTACTCACTCCTGACTGCTTGAAATAGCCTAAGTATTTGTAGCAAAATTTTAGTATTTCATATAACTTTGAGAAACTTCCAGGGTCATACCATTTCTCATGCATTCTTGCTATATCTGATTGGGTAGGGAAGTGTCGGGAGGAAAGGAGGTGGGGGGAGAGGTTAAAAGTAGGGGTGGTGGTGCTCGCGTAATGGTAGAGAGAGTGTGGGGAGTGCGGAGAGTGTGGGGAGTGCGGGGAGTGTGAGAAGAAATTATAGCGGTTTTCACAAAGGTAGACTACAGACAAAATATAAGTATGTTTGAAGTTTAATAATTACAGACCTAATAGCTGTATTCTATGTTAATGAAAACCGCTATAAAAAATATATATCTTCAGCATTACAATGCAGGACTACCAAAGCAGGAATAATAATTACTAACCGACTAATAATTTTCAAAAATAGACTTTAAATGTTGCTAATACCAATTCACTTTAAAGATGTCACAAATAGTTTCAAAATAGCAATGTCAAATAATTGCCTCAAACCTTTCTATTGTCAAAGTTTTTAGCCTATCCAATCTAACTTCTCAATTCAGAATTCGCCCATTCAGAATTCTGTGAAATGGTATAAATATTTAACTGTTGAAGTATAGGCGAAGTATACCATTAATGCATGGTAATTGGTATAAAACAAACAAAAATCACCTTTTGCAATAGAGCGATATCCTTAGCAGTGGGAAAACGTTTTTCTACTGCTATTTCTGTTATCTTTTAGGTTGGGATAATTAATCACTATAATTTCTGATCCAAGAGACTGCACTCTTAACATCACTAACTTGTTCTCCTTCAGGAAGAGACGGACGTTGTATCATCACTACTGGAATTCCTAATTCTCGTGCAGCAATAATCTTAGGGTAAGTAGCATCACCACCACTATTTTTACTGACGATCGCCTCAATCTCATATTTTTGCAAAAGCGATCGCTCTTCTTCCAGAGAAAAAGGTCCCCGCTCAGTCAGTATTTTTCCTGGAGGTACTAAACTATCTGGTTGTGGTAGATCGAGCGCTCGTATTAAAAACCAGAGATGTTTGAGATGAGCATAACTTCCTAGCTCTTGCCTACCAATACTCAGAAATATTCGTGAACCTAATTCTAGTAAAACCTTCGCAGCAACTTCGTTACTTTTAACCTCCAACCAGCGATCGCCTTCCATCTTTTTCCAAGCAGGACGAACTAACATTAAACGGGGAATATTTAGTTGTGAAGTAGCGATCGCTGCATTCCAGGAAATTTTTGATGCAAAAGGATGGGTTGCGTCAATTAGCAAATCTATTTTTTGCTCTCGTAAATAGTCTCTCAACCCAGACACACCACCAAAACCACCAATGCGTGTAGGTGTGGATGTGATAATAGGTTGATGAGTGCGACCTGCAAGAGAGTTTATTACCTCCAACCCTGGTATAGTAGAGGCTAAAGCTGTTAGTTTTAAGCTATCTCCAATCCCACCGAGAATCAGCACTCGTTTGTCTTTTGCCATGGTTATTTCAGCGATCGCTTATCAGTTATCAGTACCTTCAACTTAGCTGTCAAAGTTGAAATCCGGATTTTTTTTATCCCTTTGAAAATCTAGGTTTGATACCTTATTTCTTGGTTAAAAATGAGAAGAAAACTTAAACGTAGGATAGTATTTTTCAGGCATTTAAACAAATGGATGGTGGTGCATAGTAATGGTATTGGAAGTGTGGGGGGTGTGGGAAGTGTGGGGAGTGTGGGAAGTGCAGGAAAAAAATGTATATTCTCACCATCACTATGTAGGACTACCAACAAATGATGCTAAGGTTTTCAGCAATGAACAATGAACAATTAATAATTAATAATTACCCCTTCTTAAAACGGATAGGATTGACTCAAAGGAAAATTTTTGATTTATCCCCTTAAAAGGCTATCCCTTATAAGGAACTCCTGAAAACCTTGTGGGAGTCTGGGGAGAGGGGGGATTCATTAATGGATAATGGATAATGGATAATGACCTCTCCCTAAAAGCTATCCATTACCCATAACTCCTGAAAAGCTTGTGGGAAGAGGGGGAGAAGGGAGCAGGGGAGAAAGGAGAAAGAATCATAGTAGCTAAATAAAACTACTTAAATTATCACAAAAAAATGTATTTTTTCATACATTTATCTCCGAAAAAAGCCGAAGTCAGACTTAATTCATAACTTGTCAATTTTGTCAAATTTTATATTAAGAAATATGTGGGTAATGAATAGCCCTAAAAGGAAGAGGATTGACTAAAAGGAAAAAATTTATTTCTCAAGGGGAGATTGGATATGGTTAGGTAACCCATCCATCCCATCCTAGGGAATGCTCCGCTTTCCGACCGCTTTTTCTCCTATCAAAGGGGAGGTTTTTAACCTGAATTATTTAATTATTTAATTATTTAATTATTTAATTATTAATTATTCGGTAAGAATCTTGTCTGAATTTATTAAAAAAATGTACTTTTCAATACACTTTTCTCAGGAAAAAGCCTCTCAAATGCTTATTCATAACTTGTCTATTTTATCAATTTTTATGTTAAGAAATATGTTTATAAAGCATAGCTTAAAAGGGGAGGCTTTAAACCAAGATGTTGAATGAATAATTAATTGACTATCAACTCTTAATAATTAATAATTAATAGTTAATAATTAATTATTAATTGTTTACTATCTCTCCACTGCACTAGGAGTAAACCGAACTTCTATCCGTCGCCGACTCTGATCTGGACTTCGATTTGCCCCGGCATAATTTCCAGTGGGATTATATAATTGTGCAGCAGAATAAGCTCTAAATTTTAAACCCAATTTTTGCAGACGAGGATTTTTTTGCAGTCTTTGTACCACTGCTAGAGCGCGCATTAAACCTAAATCTGCATTTGATCCTGCTGCTAAACTACTAACAGATTCATTACCCTTAGCAACCTGTTCTAACTGAGTATCTAAATTACTAATACTTCCTTTATTTACCTGACCGTCAGTATGACCAATTACTTCAACAACATAACCCTGATATTCTTTAGCAAAATTCTCAATTTGCTTAACTAAATCTTCTTCTATAAAACCTTTTAAATCTCCCGATATTTCAGCACTTCCTGATTCAAATCTCCGAGATTTAGAATCTCTAATTACTATTATAGGTGGAGACTTTAACTTTTCAATTTCTGTTTCTAACTCTGTCACCCTATTCGACTTTTGTTCCAACTTGTCTTTGGAAGTAGTTACTAATCCTTGAAGTTGTGTAACTTGGTTTTGTAAATTTCCAACTTTTCCTTGTAAACTTGTTGCTTGATTCGTCTTTTGTTGCAGTTGATTTTGTAAACGACTAATCTCTTGTTGTAGTTTGATAGCACGATTTTGATTTGCATCAGAAATTGATTCTATAAACAGAGATTTAATAATAGCTAATAGTAATAACAAACTTAATATCATAAAAGAATTAGACATTAAATCTGTAAAGGCTGGCCAAATTTCTAGGTCGCGATTATCCTCAATAATTCGTGAACGATGACGCATAGTTATTTTAATTCCTATTCATAATTAAATGACTCAATATTATAGCAATCATATTTGAATTGTGAGAAATTGTAGATTTTTAGGGAACAGGGAATAAGGAATAGGTAACAGGCAAAAAATATTAATTCCGTCATTTGTACCACATTAACCTGGAATCTGCTGTATCTTCTAAACTTTTAAAGAATAATCAAATTCTCACATTTTATTCCTGATTGCTATATATAGCAGCACGGACATTGGTAAATCCTATTTACGGAGCATTTGGGTAGCAAAAACTCAGTCGCTCGATTATTTTTAATTTTTTACTTTTAACTTGCGCGTAGCGCTATAGCAATCTTATTTGAGTTATGATATATTGTATACTTTTAAGGAACAGGGAAGACAGAAGAAACAAGAAACCGTATCTGATGAATATGAAAACCGCTATTTTCTTGACTTTTAAAGAATAATCAAATTCTCACATTTTATTTCTGATTTCTATATTGTGTAGAAGTTAATTTTCATGGTCTGAAAAGCAATATCAGTAATCTCTAGGGTTTAGTTACTAAATTCCTACTTTTACTACTTGCTTTGAGATTTTCATTCCTAGCATTATTAAACCTTCAATACTTAAATTTTATACACTATAAGTTTTCTCACCTTCTGTGAAGTACAGTTATTTGTGTTTTTTTCTCTTGCCTGTTTCCTTTTCTCTAAAGCCTATAAATTTTTACCTGACTTACGCCTGAGAATTGCTATAAAGTTATTTTCTCTATTGATTTGCTAATTTCTCAATAATATGTGTCAGACGATGAATTTCATTTTTAGTTGCATGCATTTGATTTATATATTCCTGTAAATTTGTCGCTATGACACCCAAATGAGAATTATTAATATTAGCTTGGGTACTCATACCTTTATTTATTTGGTCTCCTAAAGATTTAATACTCTGACTAATACCATCTGTAGAATTATTCAAGGCATCTGCTAAAATTTTGATTTGAATTTGTACTTCATCTAAATTATCTGCTTTAGATACTACTCTTCTTTGTAAAGTATCCAAATTACCCACAGCTAAATGAAAACCTTGTGACGCTTCCTGTAGTTGCCGAATCATCTCTGCAAAAGATTGTTGATTACTTTGATGAGATTCTAAGAGTCTTAATGAAGTTTGATTATTATTAGTAATTTGTTCTCCAAACTTAGCTAGTCTCTTGCTATATCCCTGGAGTTCAATTACTACTATTTCAATTGCTTGAACAGCAGCAGCTAGAGTAGAGGTTGACTGAGAAAAATTACTTTGAATATTGGCTAATTCTGCTGTAGAATTAGCTAATTTTTGCGGAAACTGACTATTTTCAAATATTTGTGCTACCTCTAAAAATCTATCAGAAGCTATCTGAAAATCTTTAGAACTTTTAGCAACAGTAGCAGCAGCTTCTCCTAATCTTACAAAAGTCTGTTCTGCTAATTTACTTGTAGTAGCATTAGCGTTATAAATTTCTTGAATTTTATCTTGTAGAGCTGACTCTACTCCGACTCTAACGGTTTGACCAAATCTTGTTAAAAATCCTTCAAAGGAATATGCGACAGCTTTTACTACTTTGTCAAGCTGAGTTTGACCTTCAATAGTTTGTAAGTAAATATTATCTAAATAGTCTTCTAGTAAACTTATTAATCTACTTTTGGCAAGACTAGTATTGAAAATCAAATTAACTGATGTAACTACAGCACTAAATAAGATTGCTACTAAGCTGCTCGTAAAAGCAATTCCCATACCTCGTAATGGTACTTCTAATTCCTTGAGCAAACTACTAACATCGGTAGCATTAGTATCGCTAATTGTTTGGCTCAGAGAAGTTAAATTAATAGTAATACCGACAAAAGTACCTAATAATCCAAAAGATACAAGTAGATTGGGTAAAATTCGACAAAAATATTCTATTTGTTCATAAGAAACTAATCCTAATAATCGTTGTCTACTGTAAACTTGATCTATTAATGCTCCTGTATTAACTTGCTCTAATTTACTGCTGGCATCGGCAAATCTGCCCTCTAAATATTCGATAAATCTTGGCTTCTTTACTGACTGTTGATTAATCAGTCTCCTAACTTTATTTCCCTGATTTGCTAAGTCAAAATAAAGTACCATCCTCAATAAGATAGCTACAAATGATGGTACAATTACTAATATAATTATTAGAGGTATTAAATAAGATGGTATTGGTGGCATAGTAACATCTCTGATGTTTTAATAGTTATAGAATTTCTGAGCGTTGCTGATTTTAGGTATGAAAGAAACTCCGCTACTGGGCAAGGTAAGAGTCATTAATTAAGTGCAAATTATATCTAGTTCCCACTTTTGGTTGGGAAAAAAACTTCTTTCTATCTCCTGAGTTCTGAGTTCTGAGTTCTAGATATCATACATTTATTCAGCAACGCCCATTTTTGATGCAGGTAATTTATATTACCGAAAAATTGGATTTAAAGCCTTGCCCTTTTAGGGCAACTTTATGCTATACTTAAAGAAGCGCAAAGGTGTTAAACCACTCTAAAAAACATAGCTATTAATCGTAGCGCATTAGCACCTTGAAAACTGCGGTCAGACCCCCCATCGCCATCATGCGCAAGGGATCGGCTCCAGGCGAGGTTTCCTGGCCATGGGAACGCCGACCAAGAGAGGGAATGCTGACTAATAGAAGAGTTATAGGGTTTTGCACAGGAATGCTTGTGCATGGAAAAACTCCCTCGCATCAAGTACCAGAGAACCAAAGTTTTTGAGGTTTGAACTGTACCGTAAGGCATAAGTCCACAGGCTTTTAAATAGAGCTAACGCTTGGTCGGAGAACCATATCTGGATTAGGTATAGTAAGGTATCTGATTTAAGTGTACTCGTTGAACCAATAATCCTGGTTTCAGTAAAATCTCTGCGCCTTTAGGTCGGAGAGTATGTCAAACCTTCCCTGTTCCCTAATTAAGAATTTTGTTTAATATTTAGAGGGTTTTTGAGGCCATAAAATAAATTAGAACAATATTACTAAAAAAATCAAAACAGAGGACTTTCATTAGTGCAACATTTAACCTACTCAAAGCTATACACTTTGAATCCGTATAGCATCACTGCTTAAAGTGATCGCTTTTACCTGCAAAGCTCGCAACATAATATTACGACCGGCGTTACAATGTCGATGTCCCTGGTATTTGACCAATATACATCTCCGTCACTACTAGCTATCATCTAATTCTCTTCCCAATGACCAAATATTCCCTCATAATAGGCCAAAATTTGGTCTACTTTTTGACGAATAGCATCTTCAGCATCTTCAGCATACTCTAACCATAATCCTCCTACTTGGCTTTTGTTGTAGTCAAATAGCTCTGAGGAAGGAGGATCAAATAAACCCACTTTTACTTTGCCTACTTGGCGTAAATGAGCTGCTACTTCTCGATAGATTGCGAGTGGTAGTCCCTGACAGCTAAATTGATAACGTTGTTGTTTGTGTTTCGCAGTCTCCATTCTAGTATTTACCCATTGACAGATTATATTGGGTTGGCTAATCTTTTATACCAAACTTACCCAAACTGATATCTTGATTTTTCGCAGCTCAGTTCCTGTTTCACTGAAGACCACTTACTATTATCTGCAAATTGTCTTCAAGAGCAGGCTTAAAATCGGTGGGAACTCCATCTGCTGATGCACATAGTTTTACAAATTGACAGCAGCATAACCACAAGCATTATAAAAGATTTCATCTTAACTGGTCATGTAATTGTGGTAATTAGTTAGACAGCTATCAGATTATATTACTTATAATAATTACCTCTAATATTGTCCAACTATATTAATTTCAGTAGTTAGCCCTAAATACCTGACGAACATTAGCACTATTGCGATGGTAACATGACTTGTTAATACTTGTTAATAGCTATTTAATCAAATCAAATCACTGAATTTATTTGTTGGTCGTCATTCATCTCACTGCTAACCCCATTGGGGACTTACGGGATTCTTCTGACGACATTGATCGAGATAAATAATTCTCCAAACTACAATGTAGCAACTATTCAGTTAGCTGTTCTACATTACAACAATTGATATTATCCAAACATACTTTGCCCCACTGCAAAGCCCACCGAACCAGTTCTACTCGATTATGAGTTGAAGTTTTACTGAGAATATTACTAATATGGTTATCTACGGTTCGTTTACTAATTTCTAGTTTCTCAGCAATTTTTTCATTGGTCAACCCATCTGCTACTAGCTCCAGAACTTGCAATTCCCTTTCAGAAAGGGATATATGGGTTTGAGACTTGCAACCAGTCATAACTTTTTCCTATATGTGTATATCTGCCTAATTATAATTTTAGAGACATCTTGACAAAAATTACCTTAATGACAATCTATTAAGTGGTAAAAGTACAGGAAAGTCTCTAGAAAGTGGAATAAATTTCTTTTTATGATTAATATCTAAAGAAATTTTTGATTTTGGTAGTCATCAAATTTTTTAATTATTTCCTGTTTTTGATTACCAATTTATAGTTTTCAGATACTTAAATCAATATGACCCATCCCTATGCTATTTGCCTTGGTGAAATTTTATTTGATTGTCTAGCAGACCAACCTGAGAAAACTTTAAATCAAGTTGACTCTTGGACAACCTACCCTGGTGGCGCACCTGCTAATGTTGCCTGTGGTTTAGTCAAGTTGGGTACTTCTGCAGCCTTGATTAGCTCTGTGGGTGAGGATTCAGAAGGTAAAAAACTGCTACAACTTTTACAGGAGATAGGGGTAGATACTTCAGGTATTCAGGGACATCCTTATGCACCAACACGAAAGGTTTATGTTTTACGTTCCACAACTGGGGAGCGCGAATTTGCTGGTTTCGGAGAACATCCAACAACAGAGTTTGCTGATACCCACCTCAAAGCTGAACTGCTGCCAGAGTCTTTGTTTTTAAATGGTGAATTTTTAATCTTAGGAACTCTAGGACTAGCTTATCCTGAAACTAGACAAACTATCTATCAAGCCCTTGATTTGGCTGACCGATATCATCTTAAGATTATGGTAGACGTCAATTGGCGTCCTTCATTTTGGCCTAATCCTGATGATGCCAGGGCACTGATACATTCATTACTAAAAAGAGTGGATTTTGTCAAGCTTTCTCTGGAAGAAGCTGAATGGCTATTTGACTCTACCGACCCTGGTGCAATTACTTACAGATTAGATTCGGTAGAAGGTACATTAGTAACTGCAGGTAATCAAGGCTGTGCTTATTACTTGTCAGAAAATGAAGGAAATGTAGCTGCTTTTTCATTGGATATTGTAGATACCACTGGTGCAGGAGATGGGTTTGTGGCAGGTTTTATACATCAATTGCGCCAATATGGTATTCGCCGTTTACAGCAACCAGGGGTAGCAAAACAAATTGTTACTTATGCTAGTGCTGTAGGGGCATTAACTGCTACTCAATTAGGAGCAATTACGGCTCAACCTACTACTGATGAAGTAGAAACTTTTTTAGGTAGCTATTTAAATCAGTAAAATGGATAATATATGAAAGTTCAGTGAGAATAAAATACTCTCTGAACTGTTTGTTAACGAATGATAAAACTTACATTCCGCACGACAAAATGTATTACGGATCTAGGAGTCAGGAGTCAGGAGTCAGGAGTCAGAATTCAGGAGAAAGTCATAGTCGTGAACTATTAAATAAGTATTTATGCTTAATATTTTCCTGATAATTTGACTCAGGAGGAAGTTAAATTAGAGATATTAATAGAGTATAAATACTTACCAAACCAGAGCTTTTCCTGCTAATTTTGATACTACAAATTGAAGTGCGGAATGTGGGATAAAAGTTAATTAGAGTTAAAAAATATGGGACTTTTCGATCAAATTGTCGGTGCTATTAATAATCCTAATCAAGAGGGTAGTAATAGTCAGTTGAGTGATATTTTTGGCACAGTGCAGCAACTAAGCGGTAATCTAGGAGGAGATGCTGGTGCAACTCAAGCTGCCATGTCAATTTTGGGCGGTCATGTACGTTCAGCTTTGCAACAAAAACGAGATGAGTCAGGTAGTACAGGAGTTGCAGAAATTATCAATCAATTTGCAGGTACAACTCCCAACCCCCTAGCGGTTGCTTCTCTATTTTCCTCTAGTCAAATAACTGAGATTGTTCAAAGTATATCTGAAAAAACAGGTTTTGATGTCTCGCAAATTCAGAATTTACTACCTACTTTAGTTCCAGTAATTCTCAATTTATTAAAAACTGGCAATGACACTCAAAACCCTGAGCAAACATCTAATAATGTTTTAAATAGCTTTTTGGATGCTGATGGAGATGGAGATGTTGATGTTGCTGATTTAATGGGAATGGCAGGTCGTTTTCTTGGTGGTTGATGAAAAGGTTTTTAGGTGTGAGGTGTTAGTTAATTATTCAATGATCTATTTCTCCTTCTACCTAATACCAGAGATTGACTACCTATAGAAAGGAATCTATTATCTTTGTAAAAAATATCAAAATAGACTATAGACTAAGGATTCAGCTATTAGCAGTAAGCTTTTAGTAATAAAGATGAAGTAAGTATCTATTTTACTTATATAAAACTCTTAATCAGGAATTAGTAGTTGAAGGATTTGAGTAATTTTGGCTAGTTAGTAAGTTAAGTAAGCAGTCTGCTTTTCGTCATACTTTTAATTCTCACTCAATCTCTCAATACTGATTCCTTTTACAAAAGCAATATGGTTAATAGCTGACTCCTGAATGCTGACAAATATAGATGAAAACCCGATATTTTTACCTCTGTTCCCTTTTTTTCAGAATATTTTCTATACCAATCAAATACAATTGCTATCTAAAAATTCAACGATGCACAATTTTTGAATAATATAATTGACAATCTCTTCTGGAGATTTTGCAGCATCTACTATTATTGCTTGTTTTGGTTCCTCAAGAACATCAAATTGACTCTGGAGCATCTCAAGTTTCATAAAGTGATTTTTTCTGGCTCTTAGTCTTTGGGCAAACAAATCAAAAGAACCTTTCAAGTAGACTATTTTAATATTTTGTGGGTTCGTGATAAGTATATGACGATAAGCTTTTTTTAAGGCAGAACAAGCTAATATAATATTCTGATTTTCTGCCAACCATTGCTCAATTGCATTTCTCATTTCTATCAACCAAGGTATTCGATCTGCATCATTTAAGGGAATACCACTACTCATTTTTTTGATATTAGCTTGGGAATGAAAAGAGTCACCATCAAAAAAATCCCAATTTAAATATTTTGCTAGTAATTTTCCAATAGTAGATTTACCAGCACCAGAAACTCCCATTATTATTATAATCATTATACTAAATGTTAATTATCAAGATTTCTGAAGTATTGAAATGGCTATAGAGATAGAACGCAAGTTTTTAGTTAAAGGTAATGGATGGCGAAATAACGCTGTTGGGCACGTTTATCGTCAAGGTTATATGTCTACAGAAGATGGTATAACATTAAGGGCGAGAGTGGCAGGCGATAAAGGTTATTTAACTATTAAAGGACCTAGTTTTGGTAATTCTAGATCCGAATATGAGTACGAAATACCAATAGAAGATGCTCAAGAGATTTTGAATAGTTTATGTAGTTCGCCTTTAATTGAAAAGGTTAGATATAAGGTTTATCATGGTGAATTTGTCTGGGAGGTTGATGAATTTGCTGGAGATAATCAGGGTTTAATTGTGGCTGAAGTTGAACTTGATGATGAAAATCAAACAGTTGAATTACCTGAATGGATAGGAGAAGAAGTATCTCATGATAAGAGATATTCTAATTCTAATTTATCGAAAAATCCTTGGAAAAATTGGTCATCTGTTTAGGGGAAAAATATTGGGAAGAAGTTAATAACTAATAAGGCAATTTTTTTATCTGTTTCAGGGAGTAGGTCGGACGGAGTAGTAATTCTGGTTCGGTGGAAATAGCGGTGCGACCCCGCGTCGGAGACAGACGCAAGCGGTCATATCCCGCGTGGGCGCAATACGCAAGCGGTCATACCCCGCCTCTCCGACAGGCGCAAGCGGTGCGACCCCGCGTCGGCGTCAGACGCAAGGGAATGCGCACCAAGAGAGCGAATGCTGACCAAGAGAGGGAATGCGCACCAAGAGAGAAAAGAAGAAAAACAACTGTACCTGAGTAATATTATGTCCGGATGAACAGTGATAAATCATTAGGGAGAACTCAGGAGTCAGGAGTCAAGAGTCAGGAGGGAGAAAAAAGGTATTAGGAGAAGAAATTTTTGTTATCCCTAATTAAGCAGACATGATATAACTTGATAAACTCTATCTATAGACGTAGCGATCGCTTTAGTATCCATCTAGAATTAATTTATTTTGAGAGAAACTCCAACGTTTGGGTTTTGAAATTTAAGAGAAGTTACCTGCTAGGGGTTGCCATAGCAAATATTATTTATTTCTCTAGAATTTCTCAAAAAAGTAGTCATTTATTAGTTCTTTTACGGAAAAAGCATAACCAATTCCAACATTTGCAGACCTTTCAAGCTCATAAGTCATTCCTAACATTTGATTTTGACTTACTATAATACCTTGAGCAAAGTCAAGACTATCTACAACCATTCTAGCTCCACTATTAGATAATATTTCAATATTTTCCTTTAGAATAGAGCGAAAAGATTCAAACCCTTGAGTCAGACCAGTTGCTTTTCTAGTAATAATACCAATAACTTTTCCTGTCTTTGGAGCGATTAACGGACCTCCTGAATTACTATGGTTTACACTTGCATTAACTTGGATAACATCGATATTTTTACTTTTATAAAAAGACGATATTATTCCAGAATGACAGACAAGATTAAAATGTTCAAATGGATATCCGAGAAAAAATATATCATCTCCAATTCGCTTTCCTAAGTCTGAATAATTAGATAGCTCAAAGTTGTAAAGTTTTTGTTTGGATAATTCTGGTATATCAAGGACTATATAATCATAATTTCTTTCATCAGAAGCTGTTTTTGTTCTTGTTAAGAAATCATGGTTTGTCATAGAAATACCATCCAGGAGTACACTAGAAGAGCTATTTATTGTTCTAATAACAACAACAGAATCAGTGGGAGGAGTATAAGCAACATGATCATTTGTCACTAATAATCCTTCAACCATAAATCCAGTTCCAGAAGAGACTCTCTCTTCATTAACCATATGAATAATGTGAACAACACCTGATTGTACTTTTTGTAAAATATCTGCCAACGACATAATCAACCTAATTTTTTTTATGAGTAAATATGTTGAGGAAAATCAATCCCTAATTAATAAAAAAGGCTCTCCTAGACTGGTTATAGCAAATTAGTAGTTTGAATGAGTTTAAACCCTTAAATAGCAAAGGATTCAACCAAATAAAAATCCCTTTTGATGATTAATTGCTTTTTTGTATGACCATAATCCTTGTATAGCAATGGTTATACAGTTTATTTTGTAGTAATTTATCATAGCTACCCTAGAAGAACCATAAAAAATTAACTAGGGGTATATTCAAATATCATAAAAAATTTCAATAAATAATCATATAGAAGAATTATATCGAGTACGGATAATAACTTGTGGATAAAATATCAAATCTTTCTAAGAAAGGATAAACAGACCGGATGTATTTCCATTTTTATTCTACTCCTCTACTTTAGTCAGGGTAAATTTATTGTCACTAGAGAATGATTGTATCCTTGAAAATTTCCTAGATATTGCTAGAAGTTGTAAATATTCTCTGACAACAAATAACTAACTCTAGCTACTCCCTTACTCTCCGAAAGCTGTTTCAAATTAGGACTAAAACTGACTTTATAGGGAGGTAGATAGATGGAGTGGGTTTTTATTAATAAAAAGCTATTTTTTATCAGAAAAAAATCCTAACTCCACTTCTCTATATCACCTTCATTCTATCAACCCAGACAATTTTTTCCTGAGAATGAAGTAGCTACGTACTCTTCTACTATCTTCATAAGAAGTATTCAACCTTACCTTAAAGTCACTTTCAGTAAACTGTTGTCATATCTTAGGAAGATAGAGTAGTCAGGAGGCTGAATTAATTCAGGTTGTATCTGTTGAATTTTCTACTAATCAAATACCATTAAATATAAGATTTTGTAGAAATCATAAACAAATTTACTCATCCACTTCTACATACAGAATTCAATTCTTGCTCCTGAATTATTTGTCGATAAACTACGAGTAAATCTACATAAATTCTCGTGGATCTGTCACATATCCAGTCAAAGCTGAAGCTGCTGCTGTGTAGGGAGAAGCTAAATAAACTTCTGCCTGTTTGTTCCCCATTCGACCAGGAAAATTACGATTAGTTGTAGAGACACAAATTTCTGGTTGATTTAATCGCCCAAATGTATCTTTTGGTCCCCCTAAACAAGCAGCACAAGATGGAGCAGCAGGTTCAATACAACCAGCGTCTAAAAATATTTCTGAGAGGGTTTGACCATCATGCTTTATGGTAAATAAATCCTCATAAACTTTCTGAGTTGCTGGTACTAAATAAGTTGGAACTTTGACTTTATGACCTTTAATAAGTTTAGCTGCATGAAGAAAGTCAGAAGTTTTTCCACCAGTACAAGAACCTATATAAACTCGGTCAATTTTTACATCCTGACAGTTACGAGCAAGTTCTTTATTATCTGGAGAATGGGGTTTAGCTACTACAGGTTCTAATGTTGTGACATTATAAGAACGGTCACTATAAAATTTGGCATTCTCATCAGAATAAAATGACTCAAATGGTTTATCGGTTCGCCCTCGCAAATATTCAAAGGTAGTCTCATCCGGGGCAATAACTCCATTTTTACCCCCCGCTTCTATAACCATATTGCAGAGGGTCATCCGTTCTTCCATTGTCATTCGTCCGACAGTTTCGCCAGCAAATTCCATTGTTCTGTAGGTAGCACCAGATACAGAAATATCTCCAATAATTTGTAGAATTAAGTCTTTTGCCAATAAATAATCTGGCATTTCTCCATTTAAGACAAACCGCATAGTTGCTGGCACTTTTACCAATAGTTTACCCGTACCGAAAATAAAGGCAGCATCTGTATTGCCGATACCTGTGGCAAATTGTCCAAAAGCTCCTGCATTACAAGTGTGAGAGTCAGTGCCAAACAATACTTCTCCCGGACGAGTATGACCTTCCTGAGCGAGAGCAACATGGCAAACTCCTTTGTAGTCTGGGTTTGCTTTGAAATTTGAGCGGTCTATGATGTCGTAGAAGTATTTGATATTTTGTTCTTGGGCAAAGTCTCGCAAAATATCTACGTTGCGGTTTGCCCGTTCATCGGCAGTAAAAATATAGTGGTCTGGTATAAGGACGATTTTTTCTCTGTCCCAAACTTTGGCATTTTCGCCAAATTCTCGTTTGAAGATGCCAATAGTACCAGGACCACAAACATCGTGGGTCATTAATACATCAATGTTGACCCAAATGTTTTCTCCAGGGGTAACGGTAGATTTTCCTGATGCTTTGGCCAGGATTTTTTCAACCATGGTCATTGCCATAAGCGATCGCTCCTCTTGGTAGTTTACAATTGTATTTTAGACAATCTATAGACAAAGGAAGAAGAAATTAAGTATTAATATTAGCTTGTGGTAGCTATTCTATTAAGTCTGGATAGTGATGCTTTAACTGCTATATTTTTTCTATATAACCTCCGATTTTAATATCGCTTGATTTTGGGATTTTTGAAAGCTAAATTTGACACATATGGAGGTAAGTAAATTATTTTGGCGATCGCTTACTCATCAAAAAAATATTAACAGATAGTTATTGAGAGTTAATATAATTATGTTCAAGCAATATGATGATTATAAATAGCTTTTTTTTCGGGATACAATAAATATGGAATTTCCAACACTAGCTCAAGCAGAATGTTATCAAAAAATTGATGGGTGGATGGAAGAATTATTTAGTGATTACCCTTGGGAAAAATTTGATGAACCAAGGTTTAGTATATTTTTTAGTTCTGCTGGGGTGGAATTCATTAATGGATAATGGATAATTACCTCTCCCGTTTAGGGAGAGGATTGACTAAAAGAAAAAAATAAATTTTTTTCCCCTTGAAAGGGGAGGCTAATAAAGCTGAATTATTTAATTATTAATTATTAATTATTCGGCAATAATTTCTCCTTGGGGTGAGGATAGTGTTATTAATACTTGTTACATTGTGGTTATTGGATATGAATTAAATCCTGATTTACTAGAATTTTTATTGCGAGTAAATAGTAATATGCAGTTTGGTGGTTTTTCTTTAGATACCGATGGAAATATTTTATTTGAACACACTATAGTTGGCTCTACTTGTGACCAAAATGAACTGGAAGAGTCTGTTTTGGCAGTGTTGGAAGTTGCTGATGATGATGATGATAAAATTGTTGAACGTTGGGGAGGTAAACGAGGTTTAGATATTCCACCTCAATAGACATCCAGAAAAGAGGGAGTAGGGAGTAGGGGGTAGGGAGTAGGAGGAAATAATTGATTATTTTTGTACAATAATTTATTTGATTTTTTATTATTGGAAATGTCTAATAGTTTAGAGATTGTTTGTAAAGGAAATATAAAAAGGAGATAGGGAACAGGGAAAAGGGAACAGGGAACAGGGAACAGGGAATAGGGAATAGGGAATAGGGAATAAGGA
>NZ_JBNHEP010000268.1:0-22456 GCF_050015995.1 Dapis brunnea BLCC-M229
GGGCAGACATCATCAACCGCGCTAACTTAGGTATGGAAGTAATGCACGAGCGTAATGCTCACAACTTCCCTCTAGATTTAGCAGCAGTAGAAGCTCCTTCTATTAAGGGTTAATTTTTAACTGATTGGTTAAATCTTAATTACTAAAAAAAACCCCTCCGTTTGGAGGGGTTTTTTTTTGATTTGTTTGATGGAAAATTTTACAGCAATTTCGGAGGCGCGTGATATCAAATCCGGTAGCATCGGTGTTATTCAGTATTAAAGATCCGAGTCTATATTGTAGGGACGAATGGCCATTCGCCCTTACCCATTGTATAACGATCGACGGAATTATATTACTCTGAAGCCAACGGATTTGATATGAGGTATAAAATTTTATTATTTCAGGACTTACGCCAAAGTAGTATATTTGTTAAAGACTGGAAGTCTGGAGCTATCGGGAGTGGTAACACAAGCATTCTGCTCGTTAGAGACTGTTTGTAAAATAAGTCTTAACAGAGCAAATAATGACTAAAATCTAAAAGCGGTAGTACTTCAAGAGATTGAAATTTCCTAGATACCAGAGGTTTAAAGGTACATATATTCCCAGATTTTTAACTTACAAATAGTTGTCTTGATTTCTTCCTCCCTCCATACCTATTCCCTATTCCCTGTTCCCTGTTCCCTGTTCCCTATATCCTTTTTATATTTCCTTTACAAACAGTCTCTCAGTTTATGCTAAAAAATAAGAAATTAAATATATAAACTGAATTTTTATGGAATCTACTGTCAATTTTCCCCTTGAAGAGAAAACACCAGAAAAGTTGCCAGTAATAGAAACTGCTAATTTAGGTAAATTATACCGCACTGGCTTTTGGATGAATCAAAAAATAGAGTCTCTTAAAAACTGTAATTTGACAGTTTATCAAGGGGAAACTTTTGGACTTTTGGGACAGAATGGTGCAGGTAAAACCACCTTACTCAAAACTTTACTGGGAATTGTACGCCCTACATCTGGAGCAGCAATTTTGTTAGGGCAACCAATAGGCGAGCGCTCAGTTAAAGAAAAAATTGGTTACTTACCAGAAAATCCTTATTTTTATGACTATCTGACTGGATGGGAATTCCTGGAGTTTGTAGCAGGATTATTTCAAATACCAACATTAATACAAAAACAAAGAATTCCAGAGTTACTTGAGTTAGTTGGATTATCTAAATCAACAGCTATTAGAAAGCAACTACGTCAATATTCCAAAGGAATGTTGCAAAGAGTTGGCATGGCACAAGCTTTGATTAATGACCCAGAGTTAGTGTTTTTAGATGAACCTATGTCAGGTTTAGATCCAATGGGGCGTTATCAAATCAGAGAAATTATTGTCTCGCTCAAAGAACAAGGAAAGACTATTTTTTTTAATAGTCATGTTTTATCAGATGTGGAGAAAATTTGCGATAGGATAGCTATTCTTGCTGAAGGAGAATTAATTTGTATTGGTACTTTGGATGAAATATTAGGCACAAATGAAACCTATTATGTTAAGGGTAAAAGTGGTAATCTGGAAATACTTAAACAATGGATACCAGATTTAGAATTTGAGAATAATTTTTGGCAAGGTCATTTGCAAGGAAACCCTCAAGAATTTTTAGTTAGTCTGGGATTAATGAAAGCTACACTAATTAATATGAATATAGAAAGGATTAGCCTTGAAGAGTATTTTATGCTGCAACTGCGAGAACGGGGAGTTTTTTCTAGTCATTAAAATTCTTAAACAAGTAGTTTTAATTTTATTGTAGAGGAATTCCATATAATATTATAACGGTTTTCATTAATATAGAATACAACTGTCAGAACTGTAACTTATTAAACTTCAAACATACCTGTTTTTCTCTGTAGTCTACCTTTGTGAAAACCGCTATAAATCCAGTTTAATCGTTCTCATTAGTATCAACTTGTACTGCTTGATAAGAAAGAATTACTGCTTGAAGATGAAGAGTAATTGCTTTAGTCATTTATTCAATACAATTAGGTGCTAGATAGTCATCATCATCCACTGGTTTTATTCAGTCTCCCTGAGCATTTTTGACGCCTACATTTATTGTACCCGCGTGACATTCGTTAGAAGTAGTACGATAGTAAATGAGGCGATCGCCCAAGCTTTTCAAATATTCTTCTGTACCGTCTGTTTAACAATTATCAACCACAATTATTTCCCATTCAATGGTTTGTTCTAAAGCTGAATTAATTGCCCGTTTTAATAAATCTAAGCGATTATATATTGTAATTACAACACTAAATTTCATTTGTAAATTTTCCTTCATAATTTTTTGATTAATAAGGAAAAAGTAATAACAAATGGAGAAGCAAAAGGGGAAACCAATTTTGTGATTTAGATTATAGTTGTAACTCTTGTAACTTTGATTTGTATTCTGGGCAAAAAGAAGTTACACCTGTAGCTATTACCTTACCTGTATAGAGAGCTGCTGTTTGTAATTGCTCTGGTGTTAAACCTAACTGAAGTAGTGATATAGCTGCCTGAGTAGAAAATTCTTGAACAGAACTACCTTTCTGTAGAGATAGACAAGCATTACGAGCTGTTTCTAATGCTTGTTTATCACCCATAATATTATGTATTTCTACCTCTGCTGGAGTTAATGAACTTTTTAATAAGTTTTCAAATGATTCTGCTTGGGCAGGACTAGATAATAATATATTTAATATTACCGTTATGCTTATATAGATATAGGACTTACGCATTCCTACTAAGAAAGCAGCTCGATCGACGAAAATTTGCAATATCAAGCACTGAATTAGGGTCATAAATCCAGTTTCTGGGTAAGTCCTGTTCTTGTTAAATGTTGATGTATTTTTTTCTTTTTTTTCATGTTGCCATTTTTTCATTTAATAATCTTAAAAAGGATAGATATTTATAACCAATGTCAAAAGTCCTGAAATTGACTTTTGACTTAAAAATGGCTTGGCACTATTAACTTAAACTAGGGGTTGCTGATTAACTATCAAAGCATTGACAGATCTAGGTAAGTGCCTTTTTTGATCGCAAAAATTTACAGCTTTTCAGTCTAAAAAGCTGAAAAAGTTAGAATTTTGGGGAGACAAGGGCAGAAAAACTAAGGGAAAATTCTTCCGACTACCTCCTCTATAATTTCTATTTCTTCTGAGTTCTGAGTTCTACTCTTAGCAAAAGAATTTTTTAGCAAACCCTAACTAAAGAGATACATTTTTTAAATGACTGCGAGGCTCAAAAGTACGATTAGCTTTAATTTTCTCATAACATTCCCTTTCTAAAGAACTAATATTTTTTGGAGCAGTAATAATAATTCTTACTAACTGATCGGTACGTTCCCCTGATTTGGGTTTAGGCCATCCCTTACCCCGTAACCGCAAAGACTGACCAGAACGAATACCCGCAGGAACATTAACATTGACCATCCCATCAGGAGTTGGTACTTCAATAGACGTACCCAATACAGCTTCATCTGGAGTTATTGGCACTTCACACAATAAATTATCTCCCTCAAACTGGTAAAAAGAGTGAGACTGAATTTCTACCTTTAAATACAAATCTCCCCTTTGCTTAGTATATTGATCTAGTTGACCTCTACCTTTAACTCTAATTTTACTTCCGGATTTAACTCCAGGGGGAATTGAGACTTCTCCACTACCCACACGTTTTTGTGTTCCCCGAAAAGCTTCTGCAAAAGTAAGAGTAATGTCAGCTTCTAAATTTAGGGAAGTTGCCGACTTACGACTATCAAAACCAGAAGCACCATCAAATCCATTACCAAATCCGCCTGGCCAACCTGTATTTGTGTTGTAGGTATAAGTTCGTCGTCCACCACGATTACTACTACCGGGATTACCACTACGTCCTAATAAAGTATTAATAAAATCATCAAAGCTGGCATACTGACTAAAGTCAAATCCACTAAAATCTACGGTACTACCACTTGTGCCACCAGGCCATCCACTACCACTAGAGCCTACCTGTTTCCAGTATTGACCAAATTGGTCATATTTTTTGCGTTTTTCTGGATCTGATAAAACTTCATAAGCTTCGTTAACTTCTTTGAAACTAGCTTCTGCTTGGCGATCGCCAGGGTTCATATCTGGGTGATATTTCCGAGCTAATTTACGGTAAGCTTTTTTTATTTCTTCTGCACTAGAACTTTTAGTTAAACCTAAGATTGAGTAATAATCTTTAAAATCAGTTTTAGCCATTTATTTTCCTCCTTATATGAATATTTTTGAGTGACTACTTAATGTTAATATATGATTACTTTTTACTTGACGAATGATATAGCATTAACATTTGATATCTGAACATAAAGTTAAATGTTTGAGGGAATAGTGGGAGGTCATTTCAGTTATCAGTTATCAGTTATCAGTACCTCTAGCTGTTTGCGCAGCATGACCTAGGAAAGCTTCGGGATTGAAATACAGAATTCTCTTGTTTTTATCCCCTTAAAAGGGGAAGCTTTAGACCACGATTTTTTGGTAATAAGATAGTTTTTGGGAATATAAAAAATGAAATTATAGTTTTAACTGATTTGGAAACACTAATATTTTCAGTACCATTACAGTTTGTTTGGCAATATCTAATATCTGCTCTTTCTGAGCAACAATTATACTTTCTGATGTATAATACTAAGCGTGAAAAAAGAATATTATAAATAAGCTTGAGTGAAAAGGGCTTTATGTGAATGTCTTTTTGACTAAAAGAGATAGATGAAAACAAAAAATGCTGCAATTTTATTCCTCTTGACTCCTGACTCTTAAGCATTACTCTAACTATGTTGTAGCAAAAATTTATCAAACTGATATAAGTAGGTTTCAACCTAGATATTGAGGTTGGAGACAATTTTTCTGCCAACAACTGCAAGAACTACCCCCCGATATTAGTGATTAATCAAGGGGACTCGATATTATGATTGAGCTTCTTAATTTCAAGTTATCAAAGCTTAAGATTTAGTCAAGTTCGGTTTTTCCTGAAAGACTAATAGCAATTGCCGTACCCTATTTTTCAGATATTAGTAACCATCTTGTTTGTTTCCTCGATTTTAAATTACTTTCAATACTGGTTCATGTAATCTATTTACCAAATAATTAAGGTTTAAAGGAGAGGCTTTAAACCATAAAAAATAAAAAATTTTCCTTAAGCGTCAATCCTCTTTTTTTCCAGGAAAGGTAATTATTAATTATTGAAATGGGAATTACCATCATTCAAAATTAAAAACGAAACAGTAACATAGAAATTATTTTAGATTACAAATAATGTAGAAATAAAGATTATTTTTTTGTAATAAATAATGAATATTTATAGAACAATATTATCTAGTAATTCGTTGCAGTCGATCAAATCCTTCTTCACAACTTGGGAGAACATTTGTTAATTGTCGAGACATTTTCATTATTACTTCTTCTGGCACTTGGCGTTGTCGTTGTTTATTTCTTTCTAAGCATAACTCCAATGATTTGTCAAGCCATAAACCAGTTATATAGCTAAATCCAGTTTCTCTAGCAAGCTCAATCAGTTCTTTTCGTCGCCGACGTTGGGTATTAGTAGCATCATATATAGCTAAAGATTTTAGGCTTACAGCTTGGTGAAATTGTTGTTGTACTTCCTGCCAAACTTGAAGCCAAGGCCCTTGAATTGCTTCATCACCAAATAATTGAGCCCGGATAGCATCAGTAGAAATTAATTGACACCGAGGATATCTAGATACTATTTTCCTGGCTAGAGTAGATTTACCACTAGCTGGAAGTCCGATCAGAATAATTAGTCTAGTCTTGACATCCTCCCGATGTTTCGCTGACGCGACAACGCGAGATTGCCTAACATCACTGATAGGGGCTTTCTGCTTCATAGCACCTACCTCCACTTTCCCTCTTTTCGGTCTTACGGTCGCTCCACAGACAAGACAGCGCGGTCTTGGGGGTCTCCCCCATGAGCGACTGGCGCTGACACTGTTAGCCCACCAGTCTTATAGTATAGAGGATAAGCATACTATTGTAAGAACCGCAACATTGATTGGTTTTCCCATGCGACGCTCCCCTGACCGAGAGTGCGGTTCTTCAACCAACGTTGAGATAAACTACCAATAACTTCCTCGGCACAAAAGTACCTCCGATTCAAGCATCGGAATTAAAATACTGACCTTTGATTTCTTTAATCCCCTTAAAAGGGGAGACTGGAGACCTCATTTTTTTGGTTAATATTTAGTGGTTAGTAGTATTTACTGATAACCACTAACCAACTAATTACTTACAGTGAAAAAATTACTAAATCACTGTTCCATCAGGGATAATAGCATTTTTCAATACAACAACAATACCACTGCGAATGATGAATCCTTCATCCTCACGTTGAGCTTCTTCTATCTTGTCTTTATTGATTATTTGGACATTACGGCCAATTCGGGCATTCTTATCAATAATTGCCCCACGAATAGTCGTTTCAGCACCAATACCCAATGGTATCTTACCCTCATTCATACCAGATTGACGTTCGGCAAAAGGTTCATAGAAATCACAACCCATCAGCAGAGAATCTTCTATTATAGAGCCAGCTTCTACACGAGAGCGCACACCTAAAACACAATGGTCAATCCGGCATTGTTTAAGAATACAACCTTCTCCAACAATTGACTCTGTAATCTGGCAGTCCAAAAGTTTACTTGGCGGTAAGTAGCGAGAGCGAGTATAGATAGGAGCTTTTTCATCATAAAAGCTAAAGGGAGGCTGAGGCTGTTGTGTCAAAGCCAAATTAGCTTCATAGAATGACCGAATAGTCCCGATATCTTCCCAATAACCTTGAAATGGGTAAGCTTGAACATTATAATCTTTAGCCGAATTAGGCAAAATTTGTTTACCAAAATCTGGAGCTTGGGATTCTTCCAATAGTTTGACCATGACATCTTTATTAAAGACATAAATCCCCATAGAAGCAATGTAGGGTTGTTCTTTAGCGACTTCTGGACTAACTCCTAAAACAGTGGTATCCACTGCCATAATTTTTAGATCGTCCCCTTTAGGTTTTTCGCTAAACTCAATAATCCGACCAGACTCATCAATTTTCATTAAACCAAAATCAGATGCCCGTGCTTCATCAATGGGCAAGACAGACAGAGTAATATCTGCGTTGGTGTCAATATGGCGTTGGACGAACTCCCGATAGTCCATGCGGTAGAGATGGTCTCCGGAGAGAATTAGATAATAATCAACATCCCACTCTTTAAATAACCAGATATATTTACGGACAGCATCTGCTGTTCCTTGGAACCACTCTGGATTATCTTTAGTTTGTTGAGCCGCGAGAACTTCTACAAAACCTTCACTGAAACCAGGGAAGTTATAGGCGCGAGTGATATGACGGTTGAGAGAAGCGGAGTTGAATTGGGTCATAACATATATCTTCTGCATTTCTGAGTTAATGCAGTTACTGATGGGAATATCTATCAACCGATATTTCCCGGCTAGGGGTACTGCTGGTTTGGCCCGCAGTTTTGTTAATGGATAGAGACGGGTACCTGCGCCACCGCCTAAAATTATACTTAGTACGTTTTTCACGGTTGAACCTCACTGCCAATGATATTGCCTTTCTCAGTGTCCAACGGTAGGGGATCGTTGGCAAGGGGGTAGATATAGGAGGAGTCAGACGTCAGAAGTTAGATGTTAGATGTTAGATGTCAGAAGTAGCCCCTGAGTGAGTTTGAGCATTTATAAATCTTCTAACCTATCTATGTGTTGCTATACGTAGATATTTATATATGGTGAGGTTAAATTTTGGTTATGGGGAGGCGATCGCTCATTATCTTTTCTCTAATAGGAATGGGTTTAATATTAAATTCGGTAGTATCGGTATAGATAAGGTGTAGAAACCGGGTTTGTATGTCCCCCTACCATACTCACATCTGTCTCCCATAAGCCCGGTTTCTTATAAAACTCTGAAAATTCCTTGGGAAGAATTTTTCTTTCTGACCTTGCCTTCTGCTTTTTTCAATGTCCTTTTACAAACCCTACACACCACTAAAAATTAAAATTTTTTATAAGCCAAGAAGTCCAGTTAGAGTTGGCAGATAAGTTTTGAGAGTAGTTGCTAGTTTGCTAGTATCTGTCACTGCTGCTGTTAGACCTTTCAAAGCATTCAATGCCATGGAACAAAGTTTTCGCACGCGTTCTGCTGGTGTTTTTTTGGCTTCTTCTGCTATGGTTTCTACAGCTTCAAGAGCTTCTTCTTTTTGAGTTTCTGAAAGTGTAGAATCATGATTAATTGATTCTTGCAAAGCAGTTAAAATAATTGCTAAATCTTCGCCTTTTTCTGTTTTAATATCCTGAAGTTGTTGAATCGTGTTGCTAATTTGACCGTTGAGATTTACTAATGCCATACTTCCAGAATTCGTGAGATTAACGCCACTCAGATTAACATCTCCAGATGTGGTTTTATCTCCACTAACTAAATCGCCACTAACTTGAGGATTTTCATTTTTGTTTTCCATAATTTCTACCTTTTCTGAAGGGTTTAATAATATATTAGCTTTATGACCTTGAATTGATAATTCGTTATAATAATAATTTGTAATGCTCTGATGAATTGCTGGTTTGTCTGCGGTTGGTGAAACACCAATTTGTGCGAGAACTACATTCTCATCTTTTTGTTCTATTTTCCAGCGGCTTTTATTGATTCCTTGATATTCATTTGCTGTTTTATCTAAAGCAGTACCTAGAGCTTTCCAACCGCTAAAATTAAAATCAAAATCATGTAAAAGTACATCTACAGTTTCTTGAAGTTGATCTATCCATCTTTCAAATTCACCATCTTTAAATTCTCCACTGTCTGGTTTGGGTTCTAAAAAACCGTGTTTGCCTTGTTTAATATAAATTCTTTTACAATTAACATCTTTAAAGCAAGTACGACTATTTTTACTGCAATCTTCTAGACAGGTTTCTGTTAGATTAGCTCTGGAAAAATCTACATCTAAGAGTTGAGCTTTAGATAAATTTGCTCCTTCTAAATTAGCATCTGTTAAGTCTGCACCATTTAAGTTTGCTCCTATGAGAATAGCTCCTGCTAAATTAGCTCCTTTTAAGTTAGCTCCACTAAAATTTGCTCCAGTATAATCTTTGCCAGCGCCATCTTCTGGATTTGTAAGTAGCTTTCTTACATGAGGATTTTCTAAAATTGTATCTTGGAGTCTAGATAATTCTAATCCTGTAACATTTTTAAAACTAGCACGAGTTAATATAGCTTTTCTAAAATCTGTATGTGGTAAGTGTGAATTATCGAAACAAGCATCTGTTAGATCGACACCGTAAAAAGATGTTCCACCTGTGGCGGATAAAAATATAGCTATTTTTTTTATCCATGCAAATTGTGGGGAGCCTCTGATAGCTTTTCTAGAAATAATATAACCTGTAAAAATTGTGGCAATTTCTGAAATATATATTATTATTTCTTTTTGTTCCTGTTGTGGATTATCAGTTTTTCCAGTAATAGCTATAGCTGCCAAAATAGCAGTGCTTAGAATCAAAAAATCACTTATAATTTCGCTAGCTACAGATGTAAAACTTATTGCAGTTCCAATTATTATTATTCCTAAGTATACTATAACAACAAGAAATCCAATGAATGGTAGTAATTGAATTATTGTATTAATTTTTATAAAATGAATAAATACAATTGTAATACAAGATATCAAAGCAATTACAATAAAAGTATTTATTTTGATGCCATTCGCAGCTAAATATAAGAAAAAAATATAAGGTACTAATATTATTAATCCAAGTTCTGTTTTGCCAAAAGAAGATTCATCCGATAAATCTTCAAATATAATAGACAGCAATACTCCTGAAACTAAAGGTATTATAGTTGATAAAATAGTACCAAATATTCCAGCTCCTACGACCAATATTTTACGGATTATATGATGCCCAGCTTGTGAATTTACAAAGTCTTTGTTTTCCAGATTATTTGTAAAATAAATACTACGAATATTATTTGAATTAGACTTTTTCATGTGATACTTTGAGAAGTATTTTAAATTAATTAAAAGTTATAGCAATCCTATTTTATTCGTGGCAAAAATCTCACTGCTTTTTAGGCAACAGGCAACAGGCAACAGGTAGGAGTTTCAACTTTTTTATCTACTTTTTGATTTGTCCCAACCTATTTAGGATTGCTATAGTCCTGTAAATGTAGTGATACGGCAGATTCCGCCCGAATTATAAAGCTTTCTAGTGCGGGCATCTTGCCTGCGATAGGTTTACCTCACGGGCAATGGAAAGCGCTGTATCTATAAAGTAAACCCCTTTCACACTCAGGAATCTAACCACAAAAATCACTACTTGTACAAGACTACCAATTGAAAAATCCCCGTACCCAGTCTTCTATATTATCCGTCCATGTATAATCACCGAAAGGATTATTAGAAGGATTATTAAAAGATATATCTATATGCTCAGTTCTAAGAATCTCTATAAATTCTGCTGAAGTGCCTGTCTTTTTCATAAACTCAGCTTCATTTTGATACTTTTTCTTAATATAAAGATCTATGTCAAACTTAAATAATGGTATATCTACTTCTTCTCCCTTCAAATCATTAATCTCACAACCTAAAATATCACAAATTTTTTGAAGTTGTTCTTGGGTAGATGTTTCTTCTAATTTCTTTTTGCTGATAAGTTGGGTACTATAAAAAGCCAGTGTTAATATATCTACTCCTGAATTCTGGCTTAAATTTTTTAGTTTGTCAGATATTTTTTTTAGTTTGTCAGATATTTGCTGATCGTCGAGATCATTATTTGGGTCTAGTTTCTCTAATATCTTAAGTTGAATTGCTCCTTTTTTAATATTTTCAATGTTCAGTGGCTCATACTCATTCCTAGAAATAATCATAGTTTTTGGTGCACCTTCACCCTCAAACCATCTTGTAGGAAATTCTTCTATCCAATCTTCTGTAGGGTTCTTTGGATAAGATTCAACTTTAACTTCTTCTATCGTACTATTTTGTTCCTTTAATTGTAGAGCTTTTTTTGTCAGTTTTAGCCATGTCATAGTTATCTAACCTCAGACTAATAAATATGCTCATTATACTAAACTTAAATATAGAAATAGAAGATATCGTTACAGAATTTTACAACAAATTCAATATCTGATAACTTTGAGTAGAATAACCTAACTCAAAAGTTTATCTATGCAAATTCAAACACCAGAATGGGTAAAACACGCTGTATTTTACCAAATTTTCCCAGACCGTTTTGCTAAAGGTCAACCACCCAGCAAAACCAGAAAAGGAATAGACAAAGGTTCATATCCCACCATCCTAGAATCTTGGGATGAACTTCCTACTCCTCAAGGTTACAAAGGAGGGAACCTCTGGGGTGTCATCGAAAAACTTGACTATATTCAAGACCTTGGTGTCAACGCCATTTATTTCACCCCAATTTTTCAATCAACTTGTAACCATCGTTATCATACCCATGACTATTATCGAGTCGATCCAATTTTAGGAGGTAATGAAGCTTTAAGAGTATTAATAGATGCTGCTCACGATCGCAATATTAAAGTTGTTCTGGATGGAGTTTTCAACCACGCTAGTCGGGGTTTCTATTTCTTTAACGATATCTTAGAAAACGGTCCTCATTCTCCCTGGTTACATTGGTTTAAAATAGAAAATTGGCCTCTGTCTGCTTACGATGGCAGTTTACCTGCTAATTATGTCGGATGGATAGGCAACCGTGCTTTACCTGTATTCAATCACGATAACCCAGAAGTGAAAGAATACATTATGGAAATTGGCGAATATTGGTTAGAATTTGGCATTGATGGTTGGCGGTTGGATGTACCGTTTGAGGTGAAGACTCCTGGGTTTTGGCAAGAATTTCGCGATCGCGTCAAAGCTATTAACCCAGAAGCGTATATTGTGGGTGAGGTCTGGAGTGACTGCTTACAATGGTTGGATGGTAGTCAGTTTGATGGAGTGATGAATTATTTGTTTACGGGTCCGACTATTGCATTTACAGCGGGCGATCGTGTTGATATTGAGCAAGTGAAAGACCGTGACTATTCAACTTACCCAGCTATATCTGCTGTTGAATACGGTCAAAAAATGGAAGAGTTGTTGCAACTCTATCCTTGGGAAATTCAATTAACTCAACTCAATTTATTAGACAGTCACGATACAGCTAGAGTTTTGAGTATTGCTCAAGGGGATAAAGCAAGTGTTGAATTAGCTACTTTATTATTGATGACTTTTCCCGGCGCACCAAGTATTTATTATGGTGATGAAGTAGGTTTACCAGGAAAGTTAGACCCTGACTCTCGTCGTGGTTTTCCTACTACTGAAAAATGGGATAATCTAGTTCTCGAATATCATAAAAAGTTAATTGCTATCAGAAATGAATATCCAGCTTTGCGTACTGGTAATTATCAAGTTTTGTTTGCCGAAGAAAATGTTTATGTATTTGCTCGTATTTTAGGAGAGGATGAAATTATTATAGGTGTTAATATTGGTACCGAAAAAGCAACGGTTAGTGTTAGTGTTAGTAAGCTTAAATCTCAACCCAATAAAGTTGTTTATGGTAATTGTGAAATATCTTGGCAAGGAGAAAATAAATCTAGTAAATTAGAGTTATATTTACCTGCTAGAAAAGGCTGTATTTTAATTAATAATTAATAATGGATAATTAATAATGACAACTACCTATAATTAGGTTTTTCTGATTAAATCTAAAAGTATTTACAGATAAAAGTTGGTCAGCATTCAGTTGTTAGCTAGCTAATAGCTGACGGCTGAATTCTTACAAAACTTGTAGCCTTTTTAGAGATTGTTTGTAAAGGAAATATAAAAAGGAGATAGGGAACAGGGAACAGGGAACAGGGAACAGGGAACAGGGAATAGGGAATAGGGAATAGGGAATAAGGAGGAAGAAATCAAGACAAATATTTGTCGCTTAAAAATCTAGGAATATATGTACTGAATACTTCTCTACCTACCAAATTTCAATCTCTTGAAGTATTACCGCTTTTAGATTTTAGTCACTCGCATGTTCTCTTAATACTTATTTTACAAACAGTCTCTTAGGTATCAAATTAAAAGGAAAAGTCTTAAAGGTCTGGGAATTAATTATCAATTACCTCCTCAACTATAGCATTTCCCAAGAAGCGTGAGGTACATTAATGTACCTCTCCAGGCTGAAAACTGCTATATTCCCAAATAGTAGCAATATTTTTGACACCAATTAAATAGGATTGCTATATTTCTAATTATCAATTATCCATTATCCATTATCCATTATTCTAAGATTCCTACAATAATCTGGAGTAATTCTAACAAGTCTTTGGGAACTCGATACAAATTTATATCTTGTATAATTTGCTTTTTTTGAGTATCAAGAACTGCAAATTGCCAAATATTACCCATTGATACTGCACCATATAACAAAGAATAGCTAGTAAATTCTGCTTGCTCTAAAGCAATCAATTCTACTGCAAGTTGTGTGAAACCTCTTTGTAAGTCAGCATTTTTGGCTTCAATAACTAAAAACTGAGTTTGGGTTTGGATAAAATAATCTAATTCACCTTTCAACTGTTCGCTAACTTTTAAAGAATACCCCACCTTAATTTTAGCTTGGGTGTAGTGAATTGATTCCATCAAAACAGGAGCAATAAGAAACTCCCTTCTAGCCATTTCGCTAGTTAAACTGACATAGGGTAAAATTTCTTCTAAGCGTTGTTTTAAAATGTCTAATCCTTCGAGTTGACGATGGGTTTGGGGTAAAGTAAGCGATCGCGATTCATATTCATAACCAAAATAGGATAGAATATCGTCAGGTTCAGAATTTAATTTAAAATAGTCAGCAAAGGTATAAGACTGAGTGGGGTCAATAATTGAAATTATAGACATATAATTTATCTATATATAAAATTTTATTTTAGTAGATATTATATTAGTAAATTTTTAATAGAGTCGGAGAATGAGCAGGCACCTTGAAAAATCTATTGTTTTAATTAGCAGTGCTAGTAGTGTTGATAGAGAAGCAAAAGTTATTGGTACTGGATTTGCTTTTTATCGAACACAGTATCACACTTACTTCCTTACTTGTGCTCATGTAGTTAAAGATGTAGGTGGTGAGGAAAATGTCTTAGTGAATAACACTCCTGCAGAAGTTGTAGCAATAGGAAATAAGAGTGGTTTTGATTTAGCCGTGTTGCGAGCTGTACTACCCTCAGATATTCGACTTTTGAAATTGAGAATTTTAGAAAGAGCAAAGGGGAGCAAAATTAAGATTTTAGGTTACTATTTTTATGGAGAGTTGAAAAGACATTCTGCTGAAGAAATTGAGGGAGAAGTAGGAGAAAGAACTTTTTTGACCCAATCAATAGAAGGATCTGTTGAACAAGTAACAACTTGGAAACTAAGAATCACAAAAGGCTTACTTCAAAAAGGTTATAGTGGGGCACCTATTGTTGATTCAAAGCAAAATTGTGTTCTAGGTGTTGCTACTGATATGGAAGGAAATGGTGAAAGGGGACGAGCAATTTCTGTAGAAGCGTTAAAAGAAATTTGGCCAGACCTACCACCAGAGCTACTCGATATCCCTAAATTTCCTAAATATTACTTTACTATCTGTATTTGTTCTGCTGTTTTTACTTTTGTTTTGGGTTTACTTTCGGGAATAGCAATGCCAAACTTGGTATCTAAAAAATATCCTATTAATATTCATCTTATTAATAAAGATATGAGGATAAAAAAAGTAGATATCAAAAGTGACAATAGTGACAAAGTTATTTGTAATTATGACACCCCAAACGGCGATCGTGCAGTTATTAATGACTGTAGTTTGGTATCAAAACCGATGAATGTTACAATTGAAGTCAGTAAAGTAAATAATAATAGACCACCTCAAGGAAAACCAGATAGATTTGAGACTAATAAAAATAACACTAGAATAATTAAAAAGAGTGAATTGATTGAAAATGATGAAGATCCTGACGGTAATAAATTCAAAATCCATCAGGTTTCACCGAAAAGCGTTCTGCGTGTCGCTGTTATAGATGATAATGATACTATTAAATATACACCTCTCAATAATTTTGTAGGGGTAGATACTTTTGATTATACACTTAAAGACTCTTTTGACGAATACTCTAACCCTATAGAAGTAAAAGTTATAGTAAAGAATACAAAACCTACAGGAAGCCCTATAAACATTCGTTTTAATAATAAAAATAAACAAATCAATATTGATTTTTCTAATCATATCAATGATAAAGACCGTGGAGACAAAGAAAACTTGACTGTTGTGGTGGAAAATGAAGAAACTCAAAATGATGGTACTGTTAGCATAAATCCTAACAATAATCAGAATCTTATCTATACTCCTCCACAAGATTTTACAGCAAAAGATACTTTTTATTATAAAGTTGTTGACCGTTATATTGACTCTTCTGGTGTAGAGTTCAAAGAAGAGTCAGCACCTATCAAAGTTACTATTGATTTTGATTTAGAATTATTATCAGAATATTGGAAAGGTAAAGGTTATTCTTGGGCTATTGAACGTTATTATACACAGATATTTACTGATTTAAAGGAAGAGAGATGGAGTGCTGCAGACAAGATTACCTACGAGCTTATGTATCATATTATGGAGATGTCTAATGACTATGATGATGTAAAAAATAACTATTTAAAGCCAAATCATATCAGGAATTTTCCATGCGAACACTTGTATATTATCGATCAACTTTGGAAAAATACTTCAGGTGAACGTTCATTGAGTTTTAGTTACCAAAAACAAAAGTTTCAAGAACTAGAAAAAATAACTCAAAAAGATGACGCAAAATTTATAAGGGAATGGGCTAAGGTATTAGGATGGTTTAATGGTACAATATGGACTAATCGGGATGAATGGAACGACTATCAGAAAGAAAAACCAAAAGGTTATTACCCTATGGGAGGAATGTTTATTGGTTCATATAACTACCGAGAAGAGTCTTTAGATGAACAGAAAGTAGATGCTCATCGTCAATCTCTGATCAATTGTTCTAAAATCAAACCTTAAGTTACAAAGCTATTACTAATTACCCATTACCGAAAAATTTTGGTTTAAAGCCTCCCCTTGGATAGGGGATAATAAATAAAAATTTTCATGATTAGTCAATCCTATCCGTTTTCAAGAAGAGGTAATTATTAATTATTCATTATTAATTATTCATTATTCATTATTGAACAACCCTCTTATTATTCACCCACAACCTTTTTCATATAATTTCCCCATAATTGAGCAGCTTGACTACTACTGCCATAAGTAGGAGAGTTATCATCATTTCCTAACCAAATTCCTGTAACTATACTTTGGTTTGGAATATATCCAATAAACCATAAATCTACTGCTCTATTAGTTGTACCCGTTTTACCCGCTTCTCCTAATCCCAGATTAGCACTACTACCGGTACCAAATTGCACCACTCCTTGGAGCATTTGAGTCATTGTGTCTGCTATGTATGGTTGCAGAATAGGTTGGTTAGCTTGAATATCTCCCTGGGGGTTTTCACAATTTGGATCTGGGTTATATGAATAAATGCAGCGACAAGTGTAAATATTATTGCGATCGCCACAATCACTACTATCTATAATTTTCCTAATAGTATGGGGTTTATTCGCCACTCCACGATTAGCAAATACTCCATAAGCACCAGTCATTTCCAAAACATTAACTTCACTTTGACCCAAAATTAACCCAGGTACAGCATTTAACTTAGACTTAATCCCTAAACGCCTTGCCATTCTTACCACCCTATCTAAACCTACCTGTTGAGCGACTCGCAAAGCTACTACATTTTCAGACATTGCTATACCTGTGTACATATTTGTATTACCGTTACTGCGTTGACAACCGCCGTAACTCACACCCATCCACCTGAGGGAACTACAAGAATATAATTTTGTTGGTGGTATCCCCCTTTCTATGGCAGCAGCATAAGCAAAGACTTTAAAAGTAGACCCTGGTTGACGTTGTGCTTGAGTCGCCCGGTTAAACTGACTCTGTTGGTAATCTGCACCTCCGGTCAGAGCGATGACTTCCCCATTCCTAGAATCTATTGTGACTATAGCACCTTGAGAGAAGTTAACATAAGAACCAGTATTATTAATGCTATCTTGTAAAGTTGTTTCTGCCTTGGTTTGAATTTCTTGGTTTAAAGCTGTTTGAACAATAAAATTTCCTTCTCTAGCTAAGTCTTCTCCTAATAATTCTTCTAATTCGGTAAATACATGACTATAATAATAAGGTGCTAATGTACCTTGGATAATTTCTTTAGCTTTAGGATTAATTTCTATTCGCGATCGCCTAGCTCTATCTGCTTGTTGTTGGTCTATCATCCCTAAACTCAGCATTCGATAGATAACTCCATCTCTTTTTTGTACAGCTAGTTCATAATTTTGTACTGGATTAAAACTATTGGGTGCTGGTAAAATCCCTACTAATGTTGCTGCTTCTGACAAAGTTAAATCTTGAGCGCTCTTGCCAAAATAAAATCTAGCAGCATCTTCAAATCCATATAAATCTAATCCTAAATAAACTTTATTTAGATAAGCTAATAAAACTTCATTTTTATTATAAAAAGCTTCTAATTTAAGAGAGACAATTGCTTCTCGTATTTTCCTACCAGCAGAATCTTCTGTACCTACATAGTCTCTATATATGCTTCTCGCTAGTTGTTGAGTAACCGTACTTCCTCCCTCGCTTATACCATCTGACCGTAAATTTGTCAATGCTGCTCTAGCAATTCCGATGGGGTCTACGCCAAAATGCCAATAAAAGCGACTATCTTCAGAGGCAATGACCGCATCAGGTAAATATTGAGAAAATTTAGAGATGCGCCCCAATTCATAATGGGCATTTCTATAGGCAGGACGTAGAGGAGTTTTTCCGTCACGAGCGTAGACAACTACTGGGCCAGTAATTGGGTTAGGTAAGGGGTCTACCTGAAATTTTGTCCATTCCAACAAAATAATTAAACTGACCAAAGCAGTGAATCCAGAAATGCCAAAGAAACTATAACGAAGGATTGGAATATACCACGCAGGAGGATGGATATACCTAACTTTAACAGCATCAGCTAATGCAGGTGGTCCTAAAGTTAATATATCGCCATGACGTAAAGGAAGACTAGAAATCTGTTTTTTTCCATTGTAGATACCATTAGCGGAATTTTCATCTTTGATGATATAAGGGGCGTTAGCTCTGTTTGAATCTCGTGAGACTGATAGATGAATTTTGCTAATTAGGGGATTACGAATGACAATATCACAGGCTTGGGAGGAACGACCTAGTAAGTAGCGATCGCCTAAAAGAGGATATTTTTTAGTTGGAGTAGCTTCTGCTTCCTGTATCCAGAGTTCAGGTACTTTGGCATTAGGTCTCAGTGCTAGTCGAGAAAAGTTGACACCAGCATGAATAGTTTTTACTACTTGGGTAATACTACCTAAGAGAGTTTGAGAATTACGAGGCGGCTGAGAATAATTCATAACTATAGGGAATAGGGAGCAGAGACTGGGAGGAAATAATTGATGATTTGTATATAGTAATTAATTTTATTTTTGATTATTGGAGATGTCTAGTAGGAAAAATATACTTTATGTTCTATCACCATGACTATAGCTTTCTATAGAAACCATTTGATATTTTTGAGGTTGGTTTTCTTTTCTACAACGTTTGCGTTGGCGAAGCGGAACGGAGTTCTATCGCTGAAAAACTATACTATTCTTAGTTGAATAAAAAATCATGTATATGGGCGAATTTTCGTCAATACTTTTTAATATATCATACTTTTTGTGAGGATGCAACTGAAAATCCTTTGGCGTGCTGATTTTTTTTCATTTGCTGAAGCTCCCGGAGGTAGATGGTGAAATTTTTTCCTTTTCTATTGCGTATAGAGCAATAGTTGTTTCATTTGCTGAAGCTCCCGGAGATGGATGGTGAAATTTTTTCCTTTTCTATTGCGTATAGAGCAATAGTAATTTCATTTGTTGAAGCTCCCAGAGGTGGATGATGGAATTTTCCTATTGCGTATAGAGCAATAGTCGTTTCATTTGCTGAAGCACAACTAAAGATTGATAGATTGATACAAAAACCTACCCATAGATTCTAATATCTATGAACGCAAGGGTTTGATCTCCAAACCCCTACAGTCTTACCTACCCCCTAAGCACAAAAACCATACCCGCGCTTCAGTAACGCGGTAAATTTCAATCCAATTCAGCGTCAGTTACTGCTCCAACACTGCTAGAAGAAACTAACTTAGCATACTTAGCTAATACACCTCTAGTATATCGGGGTGTCGGTGGTTCCCATACTTGACGACGCTTTTCTAGTTCCTCATCAGAAATATTTAATTGTAGTAAACGCTTATGAGCATCAATAGTAATCATCTCTCCTTCTTTAATTAGAGCGATCGCTCCACCTACTGCTGCTTCTGGAGCTACATGACCAACTACCATACCGTAAGTACCACCAGAAAATCTACCATCAGTAATCAATCCTACTTTATCCCCTAAACCTGCACCAATAATAGCGGAAGTTGGTGCCAACATTTCCCGCATTCCTGGTCCACCTTTCGGACCTTCATAACGAACTACGATAATATCTCCTGCTTGAATTTTGCCTGCTAATATTGCTTCTAAGCAAGCTTCCTCTGACTCAAATACTCTTGCTGGACCTGTTATTTCTGGGTTTTTTACTCCTGTAATTTTGGCAACTGCTCCCTCAGTTGCTAGATTTCCTTTTAAAATAGCTAAGTGTCCTTGAGCATACATGGGATTATCCCAAGGGCGAATCACATCTTGATTGGAGGGTGGTTCTGAAGGTACGTCTGCTAGTTGCTCTCCAATAGTTTTACCTGTTATGGTTAAAGCGTCTGGGTGGAGTAGGTCATGTTCTAGGAGCATTTTCATTACTATAGGGATGCCACCTGCTTGATGCAAATTTGTTGTAACGTATCTACCACTTGGTTTTAGGTCGCACAATACAGGTACTCGCGCTCTAATTGTTTCAAAATCATCTAAAGATAATTCCACTTCGGCAGCATGAGCGATCGCCAGTAGGTGTAATACTGCATTTGTGGAACCCCCTACAGCCATAATTACTGAAATTGCATTTTCGATGGCTTTGCGGGTAATAATTTGCCTAGGTAAAATTTGTTTCCGAATAGCTTCTACTAATACATGAGCTGATTTTTCTGTGCTATCTGCTTTTTCTGCATCTTCGGCAGCCATTGTTGATGAGTACATTAGACTCATACCCATTGCTTCAAAAGCTGAAGACATGGTATTGGCAGTGAACATTCCCCCGCAGGAACCAGCACCAGGACAAGCTCTACGTTCTACTTCTGTTAATTCTGTTTCGTCAATTTTTCCTGCACTATATTTTCCTACTGCTTCAAAAGCACTCACAACTGTTAAGTCTTCGCCATTATAGTTGCCTGGTTTGATGGTACCACCGTAGACAAATATAGCTGGGATGTTCATGCGGGCGATCGCTATCATTGCTCCTGGCATATTTTTGTCACACCCACCAATAGCAAGAACTCCATCCATTGTTTGGCCATTACAAACTGTTTCGATGGAGTCGGCAATTACATCTCTGGAAACTAGGGAATATTTCATTCCCTCAGTACCCATAGAAATACCATCGCTAATAGTAATAGTGCCAAATATCTGTGGCATTCCTCCGGCTTCTTTCGTTCCGCTCATGGCTCGTGTGGCCAGATCGTTAATACCCATGTTGCAGGGAGTAATGGTGCTATAGGCATTGGCAACTCCGATAATTGGTTTGGTAAAGTCTGAATCTTCAAAACCTACAGCTCTCAGCATGGCTCGGTTTGGAGCGCGTTGTACTCCTTTAGTCACTAATTGGCTTCTTCTATTTTCTGGCATAGTATTTTTTGACTCTACTCTTTTATTTGACCAAAAAAATCAACTGTATACAAGCCCCCGGATTTATTATTGGAGAGGGAGAAAAACTTTCAGTCTTGCAAGCTCTTTGATTCATCAATGGGGTCATGTTTTTGACTTTTGAGTTTGAGATTTTTTACCTTAGTAATTTGTAATGTCCTGCTTTAAATATAAAATATAAAATAGAAAAACTTTGAGGCAGAGCAAATGGAGGCTGAGGAACTTCTCAAGCAATATGCAGCAGGGGAAAGAAATTTTAAAGGTATTACCCTGGTAGGAATTGATTTAACCGGAGCTGATTTAAGTAATGCTAATTTTACTAGGGCAAATCTCCGTAATGCGATATTGAAGGGTGCTAACCTCAGTGGAGTTAATTTCAGAGAGGTGAGTTTGGGGGATGCTTATTTAAGTGGAACGAATTTGAGCGAAGCGAATTTGATTGGAACAACTCTGGTGAAAACTGACTTTACTAATGCTAATTTGAGTGGAGCTAATCTACGGGGTTCTAATTCTAGAGAAGCTAATTTGAGTCAAGCTGATTTAAGGGGTGCTAACTTAACGGAGGCTAATTTAAGTCAGGCGAATTTGACTGAAGCTAATTTGAGTGAAGCTACAATGATTCGTGTTAATTTGATTAGGGCTATTTTAAGTGGTTCTAATTTAGAGTTTGCTAATTTAACAAATGCTTTGATGAATGAATCAATTTTGGAGGAGGTAAATCTGACAAATGGAATTCTAAGTGGAGCTATGTTAAGTGGTTCTAATCTGAGTGAAGCTGATTTGAGTAAATCTACTACTATTGGAGCGACTCTGAGTGAAGCGAATTTAAGTGGAGCAAAACTACGAACTACTAATGCTAGTTGGACTACTTTACGAGGTGCTAATCTCAGTGGGGCGAATTTATTTCGGGCTAAATTAAGTTGGTCAAATCTGACAGGGGCAATATTGGTTAAAGCTGTTTTGATTGACGCGAAGCTGAATAAAACTAATTTACGAGATGCAGATATGAGAGGAGCTATTATGCCAGATGGTACAACTTTTCCCTAAAAATATTGTTGCTATTAACTGAAAAATTTAAATTATAATGGCTGTTTTTTTTGATTATTTATATCAACAAATATTCATAAAATTTATCTATATGTATATGTAATCGAATATAATTAGAATATATTTACAATTTAATGAGAAATTATTGGGAACTGTAGGAATAAATCAAAATGAATGCTGAAGAATTAAATAGTCGATATCACCTAGGAGAATGAGGTTTTTGTTCAACAAATTTAGTAGGGGCAAATTTAAAAAGTTTATACCTGGAAAAGGTTGATTTGGCAGGTTTTTGTTTGGCTTGTGTAGATTTAACTAAAACTTTTCTCAATGAAGGAAATTTTTCTGATGCTTTTCTTGACTCTGCTAATATGAAATTTGTCAAATTGGGAAAGGCTTCAGCAATTAACAGTGAACAATTAATAATTAATAATTACCCCTTCTTAAAACGGATAGGATTGAGTCAA